>NZ_JALKVM010000377.1:0-1094 GCF_057440575.1 Johannesbaptistia floridana | reverse complement strand
TTGAAGTCTTGAAGTCTTGAAGTCTTGAAGTCTTGAAGTCTTGAAGTAATGAGTTAAAGAATTAATGCGATCGCGCTTAAAAATTGGTTGACCGCATAAGGGCGGTCATCTATCGCCCCGGATTTTAAATCCGGGGAACGGATGACCTTTGCTACTTTTCTTAGGCGAAAGAGAAATGAACTTTTTTTAGCAGAATAAATAAGGGCGCTTTGTATGAGCGATGGGCGCAAGCCTTGCGCCCCTACTATAGCAAGCTCGCCAATAGATGTTGACAAAAATGATGAAAAGCCCCCCTTAGTAAGGGGGGTTGGGGGGAAAAGTTAGTGATAAATGTTGTTAACACCACTGCGGTCACTGCTATACTTGGCACTTTTTTCAAAATCAAACCAGCTCAAACCTACACCAAATTAGAGTTTTAGATTTATTCAGCAAGCCCTAGTTAAAAGTAATATAATAGGGTTAAACTTCTTGTCAGACTGAATTCATCAAAAGCTTAACAACAAAGGAATGAATGCAATATTCCTTACTAAATCGTTGTCTGAGAAAAGCTGATCATCGGGGCTAAATACAGTTGAAAGACGACAATCAACAGAAACAAACAAATACTAATACTCCTGAGACATCTTCATCAGAGAGTGAGGATATATTTAACCAAGTGAGACAAAATCATCAACAGAAACAAACAAATACTAATACTCCAGAGACATCTTCATCAGAAAGCGAGGATATCTTTAACCAACTGAAACAAAATCATCAACAGAAACAAACAAATACTAATACTCCAGAGACATCTTCATCAGAAAGCGAGGATATCTTTAACCAACTGAAACAAAATCATCAACAGAAACAAACAAATACTAATACTCCAGAGACATCTTCATCAGAAAGCGAGGATATATTTAACCAAGTGAGAGAAAATCATCAACAGAAACAAACAAATACTAATACTCCTGAAACATCTTCATCAGAGAGTGAGGATATCTTTAGCCAATTAAAACAAAACCGTCAACAGAAACAAACAAATACTAATACTCCAGAGACATCTTCATCAGAGAGTGAGGATATCTTTAGCCAATTAAAACAAAACCGTCAAC
>NZ_JALKVM010000376.1:0-6222 GCF_057440575.1 Johannesbaptistia floridana | reverse complement strand
GATTATATGCGTTGATAGCTAAGTTCCAGTTGCCTTCTGTGAAGGCTAAATAACCCAAACTATCAGCACTTCTGAGGCACTCAGAGGGATTTGATTGAGGAGTATATATGGTCAGAGCATTTTGACAACAATTAATCGCCCTTTCCAGATTCTCTCTTTTTTCCCCTTCTATGCGGTTTTCATAAGCATTACCTAATGCGTGTTGAGTCATAGCCCAATTAAAGGGGTCTCGCTCTCTAGTCCATTCAGAAAGAGCATTTTGATAATAATTAATCGCAGTTTCCTGATTCTCTCTTTTCTCCCCTTCTATGCGCCCACTATAAGCATTACCTAATTCGTACTGAGTCATAGCCCAATTTAACGGTACTCGCTCTTGAGTCTTTTCAGAAAGAGCATTTTGATAACAATCAATCGCCCTTTCCAGATTCTCTCTTTTTTCTCCTTCTATGCGCACTCTATAAGCTACACCTAATGCGTGTTGAGTCATAGCCCAATCAAGGGGTTCTCGCTCTCTAGTCCATTCAAAAAGAGCTAATCGAAAACAATTAATTGCCGTTTCCAGATTCTCTATTTCTTCCCCTTCTATACGTAAAATATATGCTTTACCCAATGAGCACTGAGTCAGAGCCCAATTAAGGGGGTCTCGCTCTCTAGTCCTTTCAGAAAGAGCATTTTGATAACAATTAATCGCCGTTTCCAGATTCTCTCTTCTCTCCCCTTCTATACGTAAAATATATGCTGTACCTAATTCCTGTTGAGTCATTGCCCAACTAAGGGGGTCTCGCTCTCTAGTCCATTCACAAAGAGCTAATTGAAAACAATTAATCGCCGTTTCCAGATTCTCTCTTCTCTCCCCTTCTATACGTAAAATATATGCTGTACCTAATGCCCATTGAGTCATTGCCCAACCTACGGGGTCTCGCTCAAGTACTTTTAAAGCTAGTTGAAAACTGTTGAGGGCTATTTCTTGATTTTCTCTGGGATTCCCTAATGGAAACCTCGATATTATCATGCCAAATATATAAATAATATTTGCTAAACCTTCTTGTTCAGATGATGGAAGTTGAGTCATTATATCTCTAGTCCATTCATTTAACCAGTGGCGAAATCCTTCATTTAATAGATGTTGATTACTAGCTAGTAGAAGAGCGACTTCTTTCTCATTTCCTTGACTACTATGAATTTTTTTGAATACTTGGTTCCAGAACTCTGAGTAATTAAACGATGATTCTAACTGACGTGCCATCTCAATCAAGAAATTAGCTGGATTATTTTCACCCCCTTGTTTTAATTCAGAGGCTAGTTGATTAATTGTTTCTACTAATCCTTCATCGACTAATTCTTGATTAGCATTTAAAAATTTTCCTTGTTCTTCAATAGGGCATTGTACAAATGCTTGAATTAGCTTGAAATAGGCTTGTTTTCTTTGTGTTGGTTCATTCATCTTTAAACTTCCTCTATTACTTCAATTTTTTGATAATAAGCAATCCAATCTTGTTCTGCCGTTAAATAATCCCACTGGGATAGCTCTTTGTTGACATGTTAAAATAAGTAATACGCTCAACATCTTCTCTAAAATTTCCCCTCTCCTAATCGATTACATTGATACGGTTAAAAGCTATTAATATCAGTATAAAGCTTCCAATTAAACTGATTAAATAAAGACTGATTAGATAAAATCTAGTCATCTTAGAACTTACCTGCAATCCATTTTTTATCTCTTTTACTAAAGAATATTTTTGCCCAAAGGGTAAATCTCTATAACCTGATGAATTTAAAGCTTGAAAAATATGTTTTACCTGAGTTGTTGTATCTTGTTTAATTAAATCTTGCCGAGATAATTTTTTAGAAACTTTAACTATTTTCCAACTATTTTTGAGACTCAAAGTTAAAATAATAGCTAAAAATAAGCAAATTGGTTCCTGAATACTCCAGCCAACAAAACTCAATAAACCAATAGTAAAAAGTTTAAATCCCAGATTAGCCATAGGATTGAAAGAAAAAATTAGTAAATTAGTAATTTTTCCACCATCTAAAGGCAAAATAGGTAGTAAATTGATGAAATTAATATCCATTATTATTGTAAAATCATTCGCTACTAAGTTTAGTTTTTCTCCTAAAATTATGGCAATTATACTAGCTAGTATAATTCCTGGAATTGGACCAGCAAGTAAAACAATAATCTCTTCCCATAAACTTGCTTTTTGTTTCTTACCACTAGCAGCAGCTCCAAAAAAAGGGATAAAAAATATAGATGTGTTATTATATCCAAAGTATCTCATCGCCCAAAAATGACCTAATTCATGAACAATTAAAGTTATCATTATAAAAAACAAAACAGAAAAATTGAACTGAAAAAATATGCTATATATTATGCAGGAAATAATGAATGTAGCAATAAAAAAGTAAGTTTGAATTTGTTTGCTAATGGTACGATTCTCATAACGTTGATAACGTTGATACTGTTCTACTTCTATTTCTAAAGGTGTTGGAATCTTTTTAGGTTGTTTTTGTTTCTTGTTAACTTGAGCATCTCCTTTTTGAATTTCTCTAGTTTTAGCGATCGCATATTTAAAACTACACCTAAAAGTATCTCCTTGATCAATAGGTACAAAGTTATGGTTATTTACCTCATTATCAATCATAAAGTTATATAAACTAGATAATAAAGAACAAAATAGTTCAGGAGAAGTGATATCAATTTGCTGTTGATTTACTGTGGTGGCTTTTTCTAAATGAAATTGATAATGTTCATTAATACTTGTAACATAAGGATCTTGCCAAATTGCTTGAGAGTTTGTATATATCATGCGATGTAAAAGATTATTAACAGTAATTAAAGCTGAACCATCAGTGAAAAAACTAGAAAATTCTAAGGAATATGTAGCATTAACAGAAGAATCAACTCTGGCGCAAATATTCTTATCTTTATGATAAAAAATACCAGAATATTGGGTTCCATAATCATAGATTATGCTTTCTTCCTGAAGATAACAAAAAAACTCAAACCCTAAGACTTGCAAATCTTCCAATGCAACGTTAAAGATTTGTTGTAAATAATCAGGTACTTCCTCAGAAGATTTAAGACTTAAACGAGGATACTGTAAGATAAGACCGACAACTTGTTTAAATAAAGAAATATATTTCAGGGTAAATACAAAAATATAGAAAATTAATCCGTAAATTAAATAATTCATGATCAGTGGTAGTGTATAAAATCTGTTGAAAAATAATTAAATCCGTGCCATAATCTTTGCTCGATAAAGTATTTAGATGTGCTTTATTTATTTATAAACAAAGCACACTACCTTTCAGCAACGCCAAATTTTCCCTCTCGTCATTGATTAGGAAGAAACATAAAAGGCTGTGGTTGATTTCCACCCCCAAAAAGAATGATCTTACTATTTTCTGATTCAACTAAACCTTGAGTTGCTTCTATTTTTTTTAGTTCCAAAATTTCTGGAGTTAGTGCTTCTGTGATAATGCGTTGAGCCTCTGCTTCTGCTAAAGCGGAAATCTTAATTATTTTTGCTTCTGCTTCTGCTTCAATCTGAGCTCTTTCAGCTTCTTTTTTGGTTTTTTCTATTTCAAAGTCTAATTGTTGACTTTCTTGTTCTGCTTTTATCTTAGCTTGAATAGCCTCATTAACCGCTTCAGGTAAAATAATTTCTCTCAGTAAAACTTCTTTTACTTCAAATCCCAAGGGTTCAAGACTTTCTGCTAACTTTTGTTTTAAATTTGTAGCTATTTCTTTTCTTCTATCGCTATAAATTGCTTTGAGAGGATAGTTAGCCGTAGTTTCTCTAACTAGAGAACGAAATCGAGGAATAATAATTTCTTTTTCATTCATTCCCACATTGGCATAAATTTCTTCAATTTTCTCAGGATTCGCTTGATACTGTAAACTGACGTCAATTAATATCGTTAAACCTTCTTCAGAGGTGGTTTCTATTTTTTCTTTGATATCAACTATACGAGTAGAAAATTTAATTACTCTTCCAAAGGGATTAATAAAATAAAAACCTGGACTTAGAGGGCGCTCTGAAAGTTTACCGAAAGTTTCTTTTACTCCCACTTCACCAGTGGGTATAATTACGAGGAATTTATTGATTAGTATGAGAAATCCGACAAGTCCTACAATTGTTGCAACAGGAATAAGTTGAAATTTGTTTCGATGCAGTTCGATTTTAGGCAGTTTTTTCATAATTATCGTCCTTTTTTTTGTGAAAAGCTTAGGCAAAAATGAGAAAGATTATAATGAGTAGAAGAGCGATCGCTCTTTTTGGGAGAAATGCGGGACACCCGCTACCAATTCTCAACAGAGTATCAAATCCTGTGACGATAATAGGGAATCAAATCATTATCCTTAGGAAAATTGCGATAAATAAACACAACTAAAAAAGCGAAAGATAAAGAAAGGATGATAAGATCCTGTCCCAGGGAAGAGTTAACACTTTGTTGAAAATCATTTATAGCAACAAATTCTTGACTCGATAAGCTACTATGTCCAACAGCAACAATATTATAGAGACAATGGAGAATAATTGCCGCTCTTAAATTACCAGTTTTAAAGTAAACAATACAATATAACACTCCAGCAATAAATAATGAAATAACATCATGCCGAAAATGCACGATGGCGAAAATTAAAGAGGAAATAGCTATAGCTTTTTTTACGCCCCATTTCATTGACCATTTTTGTAGCATAAGACCTCGAAAATAAAACTCCTCAAACAAAGGTGCCCAAATAATAGCCATAATAAAATAACTAATCATGCCTAAAGCATTTGTATATCTTGCTTCATTGATATAGTTTTCAACATACTCAGGAAAAACAAAAGAAAGATAATACAAATTCAAATAAAAAAAACACCAGGCAAAAGCAATTTTTACAATAAGCAAAATTATAATTAGCAGCCAATTAATCTTAGCTTTTTTGAGGATAAATTTATTATATTCAAACTTGGCTTTTTTCATCGTAAAAAATAGCCATAGTAATGAATAAAGTAAGAATATTAAGTTTAAAAAACTTTTTACCTTAACATTAATATTATCCAAGGAACAATTATCTATTGCACAAAAGCTAAAAATCAATATTGCGTAGATAGTTGGTATTCCTATCAGCCAATACAACAAAAGTTCTAATACATTAACATTGTTAAAAATATTTTCATTATATTGTTGAAATTGTTTTTTAGTGGGAAAAAGTAATAATAATCCAATTCCGAAAAAATTTAATAATCCTAGCCATCCCCAACTCGATGAATACCCTTTGCTTTTGATATATAAACAACCTCCTTTGATGAAGAAAAAACAGGATGTAAACAAAATAATCAAGGTTAATAGTCCTATGAAAGGGGGAAGGTTTTCAAGATCATTATCACTTGCAATTAAAAATACTGGAAACAGTGGCAACCACAAGAATAATCCTAGAACGATTATTCTTAAAGATTTATCTTTTTGAAGAGTATTTAGATGATTCATTTTTTGACTATTGAAAAATGTATTTTACTAGATTAAAGCGACACAATACTTAGGGTATTATGGACAAAACAAATGTTAAGAAACTCAGAAATGAGATTAATAAACTGAAACTGTCAAAACTCAGTGATGACATATTCAAGTAAATAGATTTTCTCTGTACACTTACTAGCATTGCTCAAGAAAATTAAAACTTGCAAAATTTAGATACAAATTTGGAAAGTGATGAAATGTATAGTAGATAAAGCTTTTGCGTTTCCCGACATTTATAAGATAAAAACCTTGGTAACTATATCGAGAATTCTAGAGCTACTTTCTACTTAGTAGGAATCGACCAATTTTGCTACTAGAGCTTCACTTTCGTCTTTTTGTATTCTTAGTGCATTTTTCTGTTCTTCTGTGAGCATGAAATATTCTCCCTTTATATGAAATAGGATGAGGTTTTTGAGTTAGTCTCCCACTTTTATGGGTTCTGTTGCTAAAAAAATAAGCAACACTATTGGTAGAGTTTTTTGGCAAAACTTTCAGAAAATTAACACTACAGATAGCATAGCGAAAAATTTTTACTACACCAGTGATAAATGGGAAAAGGTCTTAAATCACTCTATTATCAGAATAGTAAAGTTGTTGCGAAAATTCTTCCAAGTATAGTTGGAGGCTTTTGTAGCTTTATAGTTCAGCATACACTACAAACCCCTATTGACCTCATATCTTGCACCAGAACTTATGTACTAAATTAAC
>NZ_JALKVM010000375.1:0-47296 GCF_057440575.1 Johannesbaptistia floridana | reverse complement strand
AGAAATGAACTTTTTCTGAGGTTAATTTAGTACATAAGTTCTGGTGCAAGATATGAGTTGATGAAGATACTCAAAACAAAATTTTAGTGAGTTTGCTTAAACAAGCTAATCACAATATCGTAACCTCAGATCTTGCATCTTTACCTAATGTTACTTGTGGTGGTTGAGTAATGAGTTTTGAAGTAATGAGTAATGAGTTAAAGAATTAATGCTCAACGCTTAAAAATTGGTATACCTTTGCCAGATCTTAGGCTAAAGAGAAATGAACTTTTTCTGAGGTTAATTTAGTACATAAGTACTGGTGGAAGATGTGAGGTAACTGTTAATGAGGTTGAAATGAACGGAAAAATAGATTCATTAAAACTAAATGCTATTTAAATTTGATCTCTATTGTTACTGAAACTTTTCTAAATCCGCTAATCGAGCTTTGATTTTACGATCTATTTCGTTATTATTATACTTGATCTTTTGATTTTTTTGTAATAAAAGTTCCTCATATCTTTTCATCAATACAACAGGAAGGGATGTTAAGCTTCCTGTGTCCCAGACGTAGTTCAAAATCTCTTGATATAATTTTTGATAATTAGAATCAAATTTATTAGCATCATTTTCCTGATAATTAATAGGTAAGTTTAATTGTTTTTGATTGATTACAAAAGATATGCTTATAACAAATTTAGAGATATAATAATGTTTTTCTTGCAAATCTTCCTGAGAAAAAGTTTGTTTAAATATTTGTTGATATTTATCTAAAATCTCTTTGGTTTTTTGTTTATATTGTTGCTCAATTTGATTTAACTCAGTGATTTTAACTATAGTTTGTTGATTGAGAAATTCTAAATTATTAAGAGCTTCTCTAATTTGATTAAAGTTCATATTTTCTTTTCCTACAATTTGCATTAATTCAAGATTTTCAATAATTTGAAAGTTCATAAGATTAATTGTTAATAGGTTTTTAATATTATACTCATTCTAAAAGAAGTAATGTAGATTTCCTTTTCCCTCATATCAAAGCACCAGTACTCATGTACTAAATTAACCTCAGAAAAAGTTCATTTCTCTTTCGCCTAAGATTTTGCAAAGGTATACCAATTTTTAAGCGCGATCGCATTAATTCTTTAACTCATTACTTCAAAACTCATAAAGATGCAAGATCTGAGGTGAATGCCCACGCCTGACAGGAAGCAGGGTCTTTTCATTCTTGACAAAGAAAATGGTGAGGAGAAGCAGGGAGCACCGGAGCTTCTGAGCAGGGAGAGGGGATTTTTTACTAATAATAAATCCCCTTTTTTCTAATAATAGCTAAAAAGAGCGTAAACTTTTGTGGTGTCTAGCTTCTAGCTAAGACAAAATTTTAGAATGAAAAGACCCTGGACAGGAAGAAGGAAGAAAGTGTAACGAGAAATACAATTTACCCAAAAATGTCGAGAGAGCAAAAAAAGCGAGAAGCCTATTGCTGATTACCTACCTTGACAGTTAACATTAATTTTGTGAGACTACTTATTTTACTAAGCAATTACTATGTCATCAGCCGCTACAATTACCGCCGCCTGCCGCAAATTAGGCATTAAACCCGAAGAATATCAAGAAATAATTAAAAGACTAGGACGTGAACCAAATCTAGCTGAATTGGGAATGTTTGGAGTGATGTGGTCAGAACACTGCTGTTATAAAAACTCTAAACCTCTGCTGAGACAATTTCCCACTCAAGGCGATCGCATTTTAGTAGGACCTGGTGAAAATGCCGGAGTTGTTGACTTAGGTGAAGGTTTACACATTGCTTTTAAAATAGAATCCCACAATCATCCCTCAGCCGTAGAACCATTCCAAGGAGCCGCTACTGGTGTTGGGGGAATTCTGCGAGATATCTTTACCATGGGGGCACGTCCTATAGCCTTACTTAATTCTCTGCGTTTTGGACCTTTAACACAAGGGCGTACGCGCCGTCTTTTTGATGGAGTAGTAGCGGGAATCTCTCACTATGGAAATAGTACAGGTGTACCAACAGTAGGAGGAGAAATATACTTTGATGCGGCCTATACAGGTAACCCCCTAGTTAACGTCATGGCCATCGGTTTGATGGAGACAGAATCTATTGTGAAATCTGGGGCTAAGGGTATCGGTAACCCAGTGTTATACGTAGGTTCAACCACGGGAAGAGATGGAATGGGGGGAGCTAGTTTTGCTAGTTCAGAATTAAGTGAACAATCTTTAGATGACCGTCCCGCAGTACAAGTAGGAGACCCCTTTTTAGAAAAGTCTTTGATTGAAGCCTGTTTAGAAGCCTTTAAAACTGGAGCTGTAGTTGCAGCTCAAGATATGGGAGCTGCGGGTATCACCTGTTCTACAGCCGAAATGGCAGCAAAAGGAGGAGTAGGAATTAACTTTGATTTAGATAAAATTCCTGTACGAGAAAGAGGTATGAGTGCCTATGAATTTCTCCTGTCAGAATCCCAAGAAAGAATGCTCTTTGTTGCCAGTAAAGGCAGGGAAACAGAATTAATTGAGATTTTTCACCGTTGGGGACTACAGGCAGTAGTAGCAGGAGAGGTAATTACCGAACCAATTGTACGTATTTGGCATCAAGGAGAAATCGCCGCAGAAGTTCCCGCCACCGCCTTAGCTGATAATACCCCAGTCTATCATCGAGAACTGCTCCCAGAACCTCCTGCCTACGCACAAGCAGCCTGGAAATGGTCTGTGGAGAGTTTACCCCCCTCGGATTCCACAGGAATTGAAATTTCTGGGACCAAATCTACCTGGAGAGAAATTCTCCTGCAATTACTGGAAAGTCCTAGTATTGCTTCAAAACAATGGGTTTACCGTCAATACGACCACCAGGTACAAAACAACACAGTAATCCTTCCAGGAGGTGCAGACGCCGCCATAATTAGAGTTCGGCCTCGCCTAGCTAAACCTGAGGCTTGTAAGACTGGTATAGCAGCTACTGTAGATTGTAATAGTCGTTATGTGTACTTACATCCCGAATTGGGAGCCCAAGCCGCTGTAGCTGAAGCTGCACGGAATTTAAGCTGTGTAGGCGCTCAACCTTTAGCAGTAACTGATAATCTCAATTTCGGTAGTCCCGAAAATCCCATCGGCTACTGGCAACTAGCTTTAGCTTGCCAAGGAATTGCCCACGCCTGTAACCAATTGGGCACACCAGTAACTGGAGGCAATGTCTCTCTCTACAATGAAACTTTAGACGCCGAGGGGAAACCTAAACCTATTTATCCAACTCCCGTAATTGGAATGGTGGGGTTAGTGGAAAATCTTGACCATATCTGTAGTCAGGGATTTAAACAGCCTGGGGACTTAATTTATCTTCTTGGAGATTTAACACAGTTTAGTTTAGCTGGGTCTGAATATCTGGCCCAAATTCATCAGGTGGTAGCTGGGAAAATCCCCCCAGTTGATTTTCAATTAGAAACTAAGGTACAACAAGTTTGTCGAGAAGGAATCGCTCGTCAATGGCTTAATTCTGCCCATGATTGTGCTGAAGGGGGTATTAGTGTTTGTTTGGCTGAGTCTTGTTTGAGTGGAAAATTAGGGGCGATGATTGATTTATCATCTCTACCTTCATTGAAATTACGCTGGGATGAATATTTATTTGGAGAAGGTCCCAGCAGAATTATAGTGTCTGTGGCCCCTGAATTACAAGCAGATTGGGAAGCTTATCTCCAGGAGAGTTTACCGAATCATTGGTGTCAATTAGGTCAAGTGACATCTAGAGAAGATGGTTTTACAATAGAAGAGAGTAAGTCTAATTTTGTATTAAAAACTACATATAGCGAATTAAATGATCGCTGGTATAGTCTTTGTCTGAAGTGACAAGTATTGTTAAAATTTGATTAAGAAACGGTTAACAAAAGATTAAGAATAGACCATTGAATTACCCTTCCATCCCTAAAAACCAGGAGATTGATTACCCCATGAACTTTAACCAACCCCAAGATAAGCCCAAAGAAGCTTGTGGTGTTTTTGGTGTTTACGCACCAGAAAAAAATGTATCAAGATTAACATATTTTGGTCTCTATGCTTTACAACATCGAGGACAAGAATCAGCAGGAATAGCAACTTTTGACGGGGATCTACTGCATATACACAAAGACATGGGTTTAGTCTCCCAAGTCTTTAATGAAAAAATTCTACAAACATTAACCGGAGATCTTGCTATCGGTCATACTCGCTATTCTACGACCGGATCTAGTCTGGTAGCTAATGCCCAACCCGCCATCGTTGATACTCGTCTAGGTAAACTAGCTTTGGCCCACAATGGTAATTTAGTAAATATTTCTAATTTAAGATCTCAACTAAGCAAGCTCAATTATGAGTTTAAAAGTACAACCGATTCAGAAATGATCGCGATCGCCATAGCGGCAGCGGTAGAATCAGGAAAAGATTGGCTAGAAGCAACGACGGTGGCCCTACAAAAGTGCGAAGGGGCTTACAGTTTGGCGATTGGCACACCTGTAGGAGTGATGGGAGTTAGAGACCCCCACGGCATACGCCCTCTAGTAATTGGGATTCTTCCTGGAGAACCAAATCGCTATGTAATTGCCTCAGAAACTTGCGGTTTAGACATAATTGGTGCAGAATATTTACGAGATGTAGAACCAGGAGAATTAGTCTGGATTACTGAAGCTGGGTTGGCATCTTTTCATTGGGCAAAAGAACCTGCGAAAAAGCTATGTATCTTTGAAATGATTTATTTCTCTCGTCCTGATAGTCTGATGAATGATGAAACTCTCTATAGCTATCGAGTTCGCCTTGGCCAAGAATTAGCTAAAGAATCTCCCGTAGATGCCGATTTGGTGATTGGTGTACCTGATTCTGGTATTCCTGCCGCTATAGGGTTTTCTCAAATATCTGACATTGCTTACGGCGAAGGACTGATTAAAAACCGTTATGTTGGCCGTACTTTTATTCAGCCAACACAACACATGAGAGAAATTGGCATTCGCATGAAACTTAATCCTCTTAAAGATGTTTTAGACGGCAAAAGAGTAATTATTATTGATGATTCTATTGTTAGAGGTACCACTAGCCGTAAAATTGTTAAAGCTGTACGAGAAGCAGGCGCTAAAGAGGTACACATGAGAATTTCTTCCCCGGCAGTTACTCACCCCTGTTTCTATGGACTTGATACTGATAATCAAGACCAATTAATCGCGGCAACTCATTCTCTTCAAGAAATTACTGATAAGTTAGAGGTTGATTCCCTTGCTTATTTGAGTTGGGAGGGAATGCTTAAAGTTACTGGAGAAGATAGCAGTAATTTCTGTTCTGCTTGTTTTACAGGTAATTATCCTATTGCTATCCCTGAAGCGATGAAAGCTTCTAAGTTGATGTTAGAACAAGTTTAGTTATTTGTATATGACTCCCCCTGCTTTTACCATGCAGGGGTGTTTTGTTCTCAAACAGAAAATAAAGAAGATGGGGATAGTTTAAAATAACTCTAAAAGATCCTAGAATTTATGAAATTAACTAGAATTATTATACCTATTGTTGTTTTGGCGATCGCCCTTATTTTCTTTCTGATTCCTTCTTTTACCTATGAATCTTCTCTAAAGGTTAATTCACAACAGTTACCAAACTATTACCAACAAAGACCTTTACACAGTAGAGATGGTATCGGTAAGTTTTATCTAGGTAGAGAAATTGCCAAAGTCATGGGACATCAAGAAATGCTTTGGTTAGAACGTCCTAGCCGTGAAAATCAAGAAAAGCCTCATCAGGTTGTAGACGCTTTACAACTTCAGCCTGATGATATAGTAGCAGATATTGGTGCAGGCACAGGATATTTTACCTTTCGTATTGCCCCAAAATTACCTCAAGGAAAAGTTCTAGCCGTCGATATTCAGCCAGAAATGCTTGATTTGATTAATTTTATTATTGAAGATAATCAAATAGACAATGTTGAAGCCATCAAAGGAAGTGAAACTTCTCCTAATTTAGCAGCAGCATCAATTGATTTAGCCTTGATGGTGGATGCCTATCACGAATTTGCCTACCCTAGAGAAATTATGACAGAAATTTTTACTGCCCTTAAACCTGGAGGTAGAGTGGTTTTAGTAGAATATCGAGGGGAAAATCCTTTGATTCCTATTAAAGCTTTACACAAGATGACCGAAGCCCAAGTGAAAAAAGAAATGGGTTCAGTGGGTTTACAATGGGTAGAGACAGAGGAGTTTTTACCCCAACAACACTATTTAGTATTCCAAAAGCCAATAACCTCATAATTATGATTATGAGGTCGCACTTAATTGCTGTAATTTAAGTAATTTTTGTATAATGGCGGGTTGCGGATTTGAACCACCGACCTTCGGGTTATGAGCCCGACGAGCTACCAGACTGCTCTACCCCGCTATGACTTTTTAAGTATAACTTATCTATTTAAAAATGTGCAAGCCAATTTCCATTTTTATTTTAATTTAGCTTTTCTTTTGACAAATGCCTGTAAATATGATGATAAAAAGGTAGTACTAATGTTCTAATTAAACAAAATTAGATCAACAAAACCATGGAAAGTCTAACAAAAGCACAAAAAGAACTATACGACTACCTAGTTAGGTATATAGATGAAACAAAATATGCACCATCAATCAGACAGATGATGCAGGCAATGGGATTAAAATCACCCGCACCAATTCAAAGTCGTTTGGAACGTTTACGCAACAAAGGATATATAGATTGGACACAAGGAAAAGCTAGAACCATCAGGATTATTAAATCTCAAAATAGCCCCAATAATCAAGGAATGCCTATTTTAGGAGAAATAGCAGCAGGAGGGGTAGTTGAACCATTTACCGATGTTCAAGAAAACCTTGATTTAAACAGTATCTACCAAAAACCTAATCACTATGCCTTGAGGGTAGTGGGTGACAGCATGATTCAAGACTTAATTGCTGAAGGTGATTTAGTAATTATGCGTGGCCTATCTTCCAACAGAGAAACCTTAGTCATTGAATTAGAGTTTAAGAGTTAATAATAAGCTTGACAGGTTAATGTTATCTTATTTGTATGGTAACTCAGTTAAAAAACCTGGTTCTCTCGACATTATTGGATAAATTGCATTTACAGTTACACTTTCCCTAGTAAAACTATGATACTTTTAACCCAATAACAACTACTAAATTCTTTAATTGATACTTTTGTTAAATGGCGGGAGGCGGATTTGAACCACCGACCTTCGGGTTATGAGCCCGACGAGCTACCAGACTGCTCTACCCCGCTATGACTTTTTAAGTATAACTTATCTATTTAAAAATGTGCAAGCCAATTTCCATTTTTATTTTAATTTAGCTTTTCTTTTGACAAATGCCTGTAAATATGATGATAAAAAGGTAGTACTAATGTTCTAATTAAACAAAATTAGATCAACAAAACCATGGAAAGTCTAACAAAAGCACAAAAAGAACTATACGACTACCTAGTTAGGTATATAGATGAAACAAAATATGCACCATCAATCAGACAGATGATGCAGGCAATGGGATTAAAATCACCCGCACCAATTCAAAGTCGTTTGGAACGTTTACGCAACAAAGGATATATAGATTGGACACAAGGAAAAGCTAGAACCATCAGGATTATTAAATCTCAAAATAGCCCCAATAATCAAGGAATGCCTATTTTAGGAGAAATAGCAGCAGGAGGGGTAGTTGAACCATTTACCGATGTTCAAGAAAACCTTGATTTAAACAGTATCTACCAAAAACCTAATCACTATGCCTTGAGGGTAGTGGGTGACAGCATGATTCAAGACTTAATTGCTGAAGGTGATTTAGTAATTATGCGTGGCCTATCTTCCAATGAAAATTTAAAAAATGGTGAAATAGTAGCCGCCAGAGTCCAAGGACATGGAACTACACTCAAACATTTTTATCAAGAAGAGGACCAAATTACTCTTAAGGCATCTAATCCCAGATACAAACCAATTCAAGTTAATGCCGAACAAGTAGAAGTACAGGGAGTACTAGTGGCCGTTTGGAGGTCTTTTAGTTAAATTCTGCGAATAATTTCTTGTAAAGCTGGTTTAATCTCGGGATACTGATACTTAAAAACCGTACTTTGAGTCTGTTTTGGTAGTACTTGTTGTCCTTCTAAAACTACTTGAGCCCCTTCGCCGAGGAGTAACTCTAGAGCGATCGCTGGGACTGGTAACCAAGAAGGACGACCCATCGTTTCCCCCAAACTCTGACAGAGTTGATTCATCCTCACGGGATTGGGGGAAGTGGCATTATAAACTCCCTGAAATTCTGGGTTTTTGATAGCTTCAATCATTAAATTTACTAAATCATCAATATGAATCCAAGAAAACCACTGATTACCACTACCAATTGGTCCTCCAGCAAACATCTTAAAGGGGTTAATCATTTTACCTAAAGCACCACCATTACCCAGAACAATTCCTAATCTTAGAATTACTAGCCTCACACCATACTCTTTAACTTTTTCCGCCTCTGCTTCCCATATTTGGCAAACTTCAGCTAAAAAGTCATTACCGGAGGGACTACTCTCATCAAAAGTTGCTGTTTCACTAGTTCCATAATAGCCAATCGCTGAAGCACTTATTAACACTGAGGGTCGAGGATTAACCTTACTAATAGCTTCTACTATATTTTTAGTTACCGATTGACGAGAAGAGAGAATTGCTTGTTTATATTCTGGTGTCCAACGTTCAGATATAGATTCTCCTGCTAGATTTACCACAGCTTCACAAGTATCTAAGCCTTCACCTTGATAAGTTGATGAGTTGTATGGAACAATCTCTACATTGGGAAAAGCAGAACTAGGGAAAATTTTTTCACCTCGCATCTGATTACGAGTGAAAACGATAATTTCATCTCCCTGATCCTGTAGTTTTTTAACTAAACGAGTTCCTACAAATCCTGTTCCACCAGTTATTGCTACTTTCATTTTTTAGTTATTTATTTTTGGTCATTTTTTTTATCACTATAGCCCATACCATTGGCTTGAGCGTATCTTTCCATAAAGCGCATGAATCTTTCCCAATGATTATCTGAATCTATTTCAAAACCACATTCAACTTTCTGTAAATCATCCCCTTCATCTCCTGCATAGATAATTTTAAGAGATGATGGAGATACACTAATTTCCCCCTCTGAATCAATTAAGCGTAGAGACCCCTGATATCTTTGGGTAAAACTGTTAAATCTTTCTAATGCCTTGAGATTATCAAATGTCATTAATACAGTACGGTTCCCTGTATCCTTTCCCTGTCTCAGGCTCACATTACTTAGTTCTTCGGCAATACCTACAAAAAATTCTATTCTTGGACTTGTCATTTACACTTTCATACTTTATTTTGTTATATCCTAACATTTGGTAAAGATGGAAGATCTGAGTTAAGCTTTTTTTGACACTCACCAACCTGATTTTTATGTTACATTCAAGAACACACCGTTTATTTAAATTAATTATTATTTTCTGTTTGACTGTTTTTACAACCTTATGGTTATTTAACCATAAATATCAAATAAATGCTCAAACAGTAGATTTACAAAACAAAGAAGTACTAACTATAGCAGTAAAAAATAATTCTCCTCCCCTAGGGTTTTTAGATAGTGAGGGAGAATTACAAGGATTAGAAATAGACATAGCTAAAAGATTAGCAAAGGAATTATTAGGCAGCGAATCAAAGGTAAAATTATTACCAGTAAGTAATCAAGAACGTTTAGATGTGGTGATGAATGGAGTTGCTGACTTAGCTATTGCCAAAATGACAGTGAATAACGCGCGATCGCAGCTAGTGGATTTTAGTCCCTACTACTACCTAGATGGAACAGGAATTATTAGTAAAAATCAACAAATCAAACAAACAAGGGATTTAGTCACTAAAAAAATTGCTGTACTTAACGAATCTACCACCATCCCAGTAATTAAATCTCAATTACCCCAAGCCAACCTAGTGGGTGTAGATTCCTATCTAGAAGCATATCAACTGTTAGAATCAGAACAAGTAGAGGCATTTGCTGCCGACCAAAGCACCCTAACAGGTTGGGTACAAGAATATCCCGACTATCACTTGGTGAGTCAGAATCTTTCAGGAGAACCCCTAGCGGTAGTTATGCCCAAAGGCTTACAATATCGCAATCTACGCACCCAAGTTAATCAGGCGATCGCCCGATGGCGTGATTCAGGCTGGTTGCGTCAAAGAGCCACCTATTGGGGACTACCATAATTTTTACATCTTGCATCTGTATCAAGAGTTACTGGTGGAATGCGCGAATGTAGAATTTAGGATTTTGAGGTCTCCTCGCTCATCCGTGTCCTCATTATTTGATTTAACGATTCAAAAAACCCTTAAGATAAAGTTTACTGATTTTTTATAGTAAAAAAAAATAATTATGAATGAAACCCTCGAATCTCTTCCAGTAGTTTACCTATCCGTCTTGTTAGTTATTTTACTAGCTATTGCTATATTCTTACTCAACCAAGTAGTTAAGACGCGGCGTTTAGAATCAAGATTTTCTCAACTACAAAAAAAGCTCAAAGAACAGACAGGAACACCCCAAGAATACTATGAATTAGGGAGTTTGTATCTAGATAAAAAATTATTTGTGCAATCAACTAATTTATTTCAAAAAGCCCTGAAGGCAAAAAACGTAGAACCAGAAAATCAAGCATTAGTATACAATGCTCTAGGTTACGCCTATTTTGCCCAAGAACAATACGACTTAGCGATTCGTAACTATAAAGAAGCACTCAAGTTATATCCAGGATATACAATAGCTTTAAATAACTTAGGAAATGCTTACGAAAAAAAACAACTAATAAAACAAGCAATAGAAGTATATGAGGAAACTCTAAGTATAGAACCAGAGAACAAAATAGCTAAAAAAAGAGTAGAATCCCTAAGTAGAAGAATAGTAACACCAAAAAATGAGAAAAGTAAATAAGATAAATATTGCAGAATTTTAGTAAATTCTCAGAAATGTAACGAAATGCAAAGTATAATGAAAAAAAAGTTAACCAAAATAAAGATAAAAAATAATGCGAGTTGCGATCGCCGGAGCCGGCCTAGCGGGACTATCTTGTGCTAAATATCTAGTAGACAAAGGACATACACCGATTGTCCTAGAAAGAAGAGACGTATTAGGAGGGAAAATAGCCGCCTGGAAAGACGAAGATGGAGACTGGTACGAAACCGGACTACACATCTTTTTCGGGGCTTATCCCAATATGCTGCAATTATTCAAAGAATTGCAGATAGAAGATAGGCTACAGTGGAAAGAACACACAATGATCTTCAACCAACCGGAAAAACCAGGAACTTATTCGCGTTTTGATTTTCCCGATCTTCCTGCACCAATTAACGGAGTAATAGCAATACTCAGAAATAACGATTTACTGACCTGGGGAGAAAAAATAAGATTTGGCATAGGTTTAATACCAGCCATGCTGAGGGGACAAAAATATGTAGAAGCAATGGACAAATACTCTTGGTCAGAATGGATGGAAAAACAAAACATTCCTCCAAGAGTAGAAAAAGAAGTATTCATAGCCATGTCCAAAGCGCTAAACTTCATTAACCCCAACGAAATATCAGCAACCATTTTATTAACGGCCCTTAATCGCTTTTTACAAGAGAAAAGCGGCTCAAAAATGGCATTTTTAGATGGGTCTCCCACAGAAAGACTATGTAATCCTTTAGTAGAATACATCAGAGAGAGAGGAGGAGAAGTAAGATTAAACGCTCCTCTCAAAGAAATTATGATAAATGAAGATAAAACAGTAAAAGGATTTTTATTAAGGGGATTAAATGGAGAACCAGACGAAGTATTTAAAGCAGATGCTTACGTATCAGCGATGCCAGTAGACCCCCTAAAAGTGATGATACCAGAAGCCTGGAGAGGAATAGAAACCTTTGAAAAACTAGAAGGATTAGCAGGAGTACCAGTAATAAACTTACATCTGTGGTTTGACAGGAAACTAACAGATATAGACCATCTACTATTTTCTCGCTCAGATTTACTCAGCGTATACGCAGATATGAGTAACACCTGTAAAGAATATGCAGATCCAAACCGCTCAATGTTAGAACTAGTTCTAGCACCAGCTAAAGATTGGATTAGCAAAAATGACTCAGAAATAATAGAAGCAACTATGGTAGAGTTACGGAAGCTGTTTCCTCAGCACTTTAGCGGTGACCAGCAAGCGAAACTGCTAAAATACCATGTGGTAAAAACACCAAGATCCGTGTACAAAGCCACACCAGGACGCCAAGCTTATCGCCCAAACCAAAAAACACCAATTGCTAACTTTTATTTAGCAGGGGATTACACCATGCAGCAATACCTAGGCAGTATGGAAGGTGCAGTGTTATCAGGAAAGTTAACGGCAGAGGCGATAGCCACTGATTATCCTGTAGAAGCAAATCCCCAATCGGGAGAAAATATCGAAAATATCAATGATGCCTCTACTAAAATTGGTGTATCTTAACCCGATAAGGGCGGTCATTTGCCAGCCTTGGATTTAAAATTCGGGGAACTAATGACAAAAAAGTGCTCACTAATGGGAAAATATTGTAAAAGTTAAGTAAAAATTCTGAACTCTTTCTCAAAGGTGGGCTAATCAGTGCCCAGGAAACCAACACGGAATCCCACCGGAATTTCTGAATTTACGTAACCTTTGTCTTTCTACTGCCGATGAATGCTGCAATTACCTAAACCTGAACACAAACTAAAAAAACCATTAGCCTCAGTAGCTGAGGCTTACGAATACTGTCGCCAAATAACTGCGAAGTACTCAAAAACCTTCTATTTAGGCACAATGCTAATGCCTAAAGCTAAACGTCAAGCAATTTGGGCTATATATGTATGGTGTCGGCGTACTGATGAATTAGTAGACGGTCCTCAAGCTAATTTAACGACTCCCGAAACTCTCAAGGAGTGGGAAGAAAATCTAGAAACAATCTTTGCAGGATACCCTCTAGAAGATCCAGATGTGGCTTTAGTTGATACCCTAAAAAGATTTCCCGAGATCGAGATTACTCCTTTTAAGGATATGATCGCCGGGCAAAGAATGGATCTCTACCGCAGCCGATACCAAAGTTTTGAAGAACTATATTTATACTGTTATCGTGTAGCAGGCACCGTAGGATTAATGTCCAATGCTGTACTAGGCGTGGAATCTAATACCTACAATGCACCTTGGGAATCAGAGCAACTGATTTATATTCCCCAAGAAGAAGCTCTAGCCCTAGGTGTCGCCAATCAGTTAACTAATATTCTTAGAGATGTGGGAGAAGATGCCGCAAGAGGAAGAATTTATCTACCTCTAGAAGACTTGGAGTTATTTAACTATACTGAAGCAGATCTCAATAACTTTGTGATTGACGATCGCTGGCGGGCTTTGATGAAGTTTGAAATCCAAAGAGCTAGAGAATACTACCAAAAAGCTGAAAAAGGAATTAGATCCCTTAACCGGGACTCCCGGTGGCCAGTTTGGTCCGCTTTAATGCTCTATCAAGGAATTTTAGACGTGATCGAAGCTAATGACTATGATGTCTTCAACCAAAGGGCTTTTGTCCCCACTAGGCGCAAAATGCTCTATCTACCAATTTCTTGGTTGAGAGCACAAGTTTTATAATTGAGAAAAAACTACAGGAAAAGTCAAAAATGACAGAAGGAGAATTAAATCAAGAAGAAGCAAAAGCAATCATGCAATCGCTACTTCAAAAACAAGGTAACTGGGTTGAGTGGGGTAAAGCTTGTCATCAATTACAAAAAGCTGGCTATTCTGCCAAAACTATTTTTGAAGAAACAGGCTTCCAAGGCAGTCAACAAAATTTAGTTATAGTAGCATCTCAAGTTTATGATAGTATTGAGAAATCCGGGGCCTCTTCAGAAGTACTTAATTACTATATAGGTCCTCGTAGCGATGTGTTATACGAACTACGCATTCTTAATCAAACCCAAAGGCTAGAAACAGCAGAACTAGCTATGGCAAAAAAACTAGATGCAGAGCAAACCAAAGAAGTGGCAAAAGCTGTACAAGAAGCCTCTCGCATGTCTCAATTACCTGACCAATTCTCCCTTCATCCTGGAGACGTTTTTGCTTATCAATGTTGGAAACGCGCTCGCCAAAAAAAAGACCTGCAAGACCGTTCTCGTTTAATCGCTCAAGGTTTACAATTTGCTCACTCTCCTAGCGCTAGACAAGCAATTGAAAAACTTTTGAGCGACTTTACAGTTGTACCTACAGTTAAGGCTCCTTTGTTACCTCTGTATCGCCTGGATGCAGAAGAAGAAATACCAAGAATTATACCAGTAGCGGGGAGTTTACCTCTAACTCCTCAAGAATTCACTCAAGTTCAATCTTTGAGTAGACAAGAACCTTTTAGCTCAGTTCAAATTTTTCATGCTACCAGCGTAGTACCAATACCTGGTTGGCAGGCTATTCTAAAAGCTCTAGATCCTGTAGGAATTTTTGCTTCTAGTGAGCTACTACCCCAAACAATCTCTACTAACTCAGAAACAGTTTTAGTAGTGGTAGACCGTAATTTCACAGAATGGAATATTTATACTTATTTTTTAGTGGCCGAAAACGACCAATTATTAATTCGCTGGTTTGAAACAGCTCCATCTTTACCTATATTGGGTCAAGTAATTGTAATTTTACGTCCCAAAAAGATTATCGATGAAGGAAATATAACTCAACCTTGGCAAATGGATGATTGATAAACCGATGCTGATTATTTTGTTAGTGGCTAATTTAATAATTCTGCCTCTTCCAGTATTATCAGAAACACCAGATTCTACTACTGTCCATTCTTATCCAGAAGATTTTCTAGAGGAGTATTTTGTAGAATGTAGAGAACTGGCGATCGCTGAAGGATTATTACCGGAAGATGCTCAAGTGTTATGTGATTGTACTATTGATGAATTTCAATCTAAGTATAGCTTTGAGGAATATCAACAACTAATTCCAGAGCAAAGGGAAGAGATAGGTTATGCTTGTTTTGAAGACATTTTATACGAAGAAGAGTAAGATAAAAACCTAAAATATTAACAGACTTTATTATAGAAGTATAAGTCTGTTGAAAAATTATAGGTGTGAGGAAGAGGTGCATAATTTGTTTTTTTTTAGAGGGCGAAAAACTAAAAGTAAAAGAAAAAAAAACCTAGGTAAATGGCTACTGATTAGTACATTACTAAGTGGAGTAGCCTTGATTTCAGCTACCGCAGGAGCAATTCTGGCAGTCTCATATCATGACTACAAACCCTGGCAAAAAACACAACTAACCCCAGAAGAAGAACAATTGTTTGAACAAGAATCCAAGGTTTCTCTAGATGCTAAATTGAGTAGTCCAATTAATATCATGGTCTTAGGGGTAAAAGTTTTAACCTCTGACTTAAAAGAACAAGATCAAGATCAAATAAAAGACTTGGGTTACCATGCCTTGGTGAATTCCTTTGATGGAGTGTCTGACTCAATTCTCCTGATAAGATTTAATCCAGATAATCATAAATTAACTATCTTATCTATTCCTCGGGATACTAAAACTCATATCCCAGGTTACGGAATAGCGAAAATTAATGCCGCTAATGAAGAAGGAGGACCCGCCTTAGCTGCCCAAACCATTAGCGATTTATTAGGAGGCATTGCCATCAATGGTTATATTAGAATCAATGTCCAAGGAGTAGAAAAGTTAATTGATACCCTCGGGGGTGTAACTGTCTATGTTCCCAAAGATATGAAATATACAGACCATAGTCAGCATTTATATATTAATCTGAAAAAAGGGAAACAACATCTCAATGGAGATGAGGCGTTACAATTTCTGAGATTTCGCTACGACAACTACGGAGATATAGGCAGAGTACAAAGACAACAAATGCTCATGCGTGCAGTAGTAGATAAGGCAATTAACCCCGATACCTTATTTAAATCACCAGAAATTTACAAGATTATTCAATCTCATATAGATACTAATCTGACTGTAGAAGAATTAGTAGCTTTGACTCGTTTTGCGGCTAATACGAATAAAGTTAACGTAGAAATGTTAATGCTCCCCGGTGACTTTAACGGCAATGGGAGAACAGAAATTAGTTACTGGTTACCTGATTTGGAAAAAACCGCTAAGATTATGGCAGAAAATTTTCAAACCGGATATTCCAATCTAGATGTGACTACACCAGAAAACCTCAAAGTAGCTATTCAAGACAGTACAGGAGATCCAGAAGTAGTTAATGCGATGATTTTACAACTAAAAAGAGCAGGCTATCAAAGAGTATATGTAGTGCAAAATTGGGGGGAAACACTGAGGAATACTCGCATTATTGCCCAAGGCGGAGATGATGTAAATGCGATCGCCCTGCGGGCTCAATTAGGTGTGGGAGAAGTGTTGGTGGAAAGTACAGGAATTCTCGGATCAGATATTACTATACAGGTAGGAGAAGATTGGCGATCGCAAATACAACACATTCAGAAAGTTAGTAATTGAAGATGAAATATAAACTTCCTCAAGCACGTTGGCAAATAGCTAACCCACAATTAAACCAAGTTGATTCTTTAATACAATATTGTCATCTATCCCCTCTACTTGCTCGCGTAATTGTTAATCGTGGCTTGAGAACCCTTGAGGAAGTACACTTTTACTTATACCCTCAATCTCGACCTTTGCCACCACCTGCTGAAGAATTCCCTGATTTAACTAAAAGTGTGAATTTACTGCAATCTGCCATTTCTCAAGGCTCTAAAATTGCTATCTGTGGTGACTATGATGCCGATGGCATGACTAGCACTGCTTTACTTTTACGTGCTTTAAGATACCTGGGGGCAGATGTAGATTATGAAATTCCCCAACGCATGACCGATGGTTATGGTATTAATGAGAGAATTGTAGTTAAACTCGCACAAGCAGGTGTTAGTCTCATTTTAACTGTAGATAACGGCATTAGCGCCCATCAACCCATCGCTAAAGCCAAGGAGTTGGGAGTAAAAGTAATTATTACTGACCATCACGAATTACCTCCAACTCTCCCCGTAGCTGATGCTATTCTTAATCCTAAGTTAATTCCCCCAACTTCTTCTTACTCCGGTTTAGCTGGTGTGGGAGTAGCCTATCTTTTGGCTAGGAGTTTAGTAAGTAATGACAAGTCTTCAGCTCAATTAGAGCAGGAACTTTTAGCATTATATACTCTTGGTACCATCGCTGATTTAGCTCCCTTGACTGGTGTTAACCGTTATTGGCTAAAAACTGGCTTGGGTTTGTTGCCAAAATCAACTGTTATTGGCATTCAGGCGCTGATGCAAGTTTCGGGAGTTAATGATGCTCAAAAACAACTCAAACCAGAAGATATTGGCTTTAGGTTAGGACCAAGAATTAACGCCATTGGCAGAATTAATAATCCTCAAATCGTCATTGATTTACTCACAACTCAAGATTCTGGAGTTGCCCTGGCATTGGCAATACAGTGTGAACAAACTAATCACCAACGTCAACAAATGTGCCTTCAAATCGAAACAGAGGCAATTTCTTTGATTGAGAATACACCTATTCCTTGGCAGTCAAATCGCGTTTTGTTACTGGTTAAGGATAATTGGCATCATGGTGTTATTGGTATTGTGGCTTCTCGTCTCGTGGAACGCTATGGCGTTCCTGTTTTTATAGGTACTTATGAAGATAACCATAAAGTTATTCGTGGTTCAGCTCGCGGTATAGAAGAATTTAATGTGGTCAAAGCTTTAGAATATAGTAAAGATTATTTAAATAAATATGGAGGACACAAAGCTGCCGGAGGATTTAGTTTAAATAGCGAAAATTTAACAGCTTTTGCCGAAAAACTCTCAAATTTTGCCCATCAGTTATTACAACCAGAACATCTCAAGCCTTTAGTGAAAATAGATGCCGAGGCTAGTTTTAATCAGTTAAATAAAACACTATATCAAGAAATAGACAAGCTACATCCCTGGGGAATCGGTAACGCCTTTCCTATTTTTTGGACACCGAATGTAAAAATATTACAACAAGGAATTGTTGGGGATAAACATCTTAAATTAACTTTGTCTAAAAATGGGATCACGTTAAAAGCGATCGCCTGGCGCTGGGGAGAATATTTTCCTTTACCAAGTAACTTAGATATTGCCTACAAAATTACAGAAAATAACTGGCAGGGAGAAAAAACCATTGAGTTAGAATTAGTGGGGGTGCGTTTACCAAAGGTTAATTCCCAAAGTGCAACTAAAAAAGCCCGATTTAGATATGGCGATAGCCTTTATTACTGTAGTTTTTGGGAACAAGACAATGAAGTGAGAATCAAAAACCCCTCAGGAAAAGTATTAGTTATCGATAAAGGCACATCTCAGGCTGTTGTTGGCACAACGCGAGAAAATGCTCAACCTGTAGATATAACTAAGTCTCCCTACACTGAATTGGTGCCCATAGCATATCAAGTTTTGTTTGAATAATCAAATAAAAACTTATTCTAATTTTTTATTCTCATCCTAATACGACAACGAAACCTAACTGTGGCGGACTGCAAAGTGCGATTCGTTATAATTAGTTGTGGCTAAACAGAACATATTTATAGCAATGAGCAGTCAGATATTGACAAACTCACAGGAGTAAAAAAATGGTCAGAAGCTTTATTCATAAAGCTTTTAACTTCCTGTTGCCTGTTGCCTGTTGCCTATTGCCTAGCGCGCAGAGCTATAACTATAGCTCTACGCATTATGGTGTTTGACATCAAAATAAAGCTCTTTCCCCCCTTTTTCAAGCTATCCTTTATAAACATCTTTCTTAACATAAAACTTGACAAAAGCCGCTACTTGTAATTCAGTGCTTTTTGAGATTTTGTCTAAGAAATTAATGTATAGTAATATACATTTTATCCACAACTTAAGTAATTTTACTTAAAATTTCTCCCCCTCTCCCGGAGCTCCCCTGCTCCCCCTCTCCCGGAGCTATACAAGGATTTGGTGAGTTCCTTATAAAGCATAGTTTTTCAAGGGGGGTTAGGGCAGGGCTGTTTTATTCTAAAATTTTGTCGTAAGCTAGAAGCTAGACACCACAAAAGTTGAGGCTCTTTTTAGCTATTATTAGAAAAAAGGTGATTTATTATTAGTAAAAAATCCCCTCTCCCTGCTCAGAAGCTCCCTGCTCCGGTGCTTCTCCTCGCCATTTTCTTTGTCAAGAACGAAACAGCCCTGGCTCATATCTTCCACCAGAACTTATGTACTAATTTTTAAGGAAAAATGTTCTTTATGGTTAATTCTCTATAATCTTTGTATCCTAGAGGTTTAACATCAATTCTCTTACTCATTACTCATTACTCATTACTCATTACTCAACCACAACCAGTAACTTTTGATAAAGATGCAAGATCTGAGCTGGGGGGGGTTAGGGGGGATCAAAATGTCAAACATGTCAACAAGTATTGCTATAACTGAGATCTTGCATCTTTACATAATGTTACTGGTGGTGGATGAATTATGAGTAATGAGTAATGAGTAACGAGTAACGAGTAAGAAGTCTTGAAGTCTTGAAGTACTAAGCTTTGAAGCCTTGAAGTAAGAAGTCTTGAAGTTTTGAAGTTTTGAAGTAATGAGTTAAAGAATTAATGGTAAACGGAGATCGCCCTAAAAATATTCAATTTTTTTTTGATAAATAAATATTACTCTCAAGGCAAAAAACCAAAATATAATAAACCCTCCAAAATACCAGCAGCATAATTAGCTTTAGCTTGGTAGAGATTATGAGTATTTTGTTTTTGATACCATTGTCTTAATTCTGATTTAGCATTACCCACTAAGATACCCCGATGTTCTCCTGTCAGTAAAGCCATATCATTACCAGAATCACCCGCTGCCACAATTTTATCTGAATTAACTTGCCACTTATCCTGAAGATATTCTAAAGCTAAACCTTTGTCACCCCTGATGGGAAGAATATCTAAATCTTGAGAAGCACTATATATAATTTTAGTCTCTAAACCTTTACTAGCTAATGCTGATTCTAGTTGAGGGATAATCTCAGGCGCTTGATTTTCATCTAGATAATAACTAATCTTAAAAGGGTTTTGTTCTGATTCTGGTTGATTTTCTAACTGAGGGAATTTACTCCCAATAGCTGCCGCAGCTTCTCGATTCCAACCTTGACTCAAAATATTTGTCCAGGTTGAATCAGTTTCGGGTTGATTGGGATTAAAATAAATTTCTGTTCCCACAGCGGTAATTAAAGCATCAGGAGTTAGAATTTTATGGGTAGTGGTTAACTGTTGATATAGATATAGGGATCTCCCCGTAGAGTATACTAATTTTATCTCCTGTCTATATTCTCTTAATCTCTCATTGAGACTTGCTAATGCTGTATCATCTCCTATTAAAGTATTATCTAAATCACTAATCAGTACAAAAGACTGCATCCCTTTACCCCAAATAAAACATCACATCAGTTAAAGCCAAGATAGAAAGAATCAAAATACTTATTGCTGTTAGTTGGTTTAGTTTTTTTTGGGGATAAGATAGATAATTAGATCTTACCAGTACAGAGATTGAAGCGCCAATTCCGTAACTTAAAGCTAATACTAAGTATGGCCATTGTTCGTTTATCCCCCAAACTAGTAGTAAAAACACAGCTAAAAATAGCATTAGCACTTCTATTAATTTAAAGGGATTTGTTTGAGTGTAAGTTAGAATATTTTCCCAGGTAATTTGCCAAAGTCTCATCATTATTTTCGCTCTTTCTAGATTGATTTAATATTTACTAAAATTTTCTTTTTTTCATCGGGATTAATTCGGTTCGACATCATCATCTATGTCGAGTTACATAAACTTCATAACTAGACCACAAAAAATACTCATTTAATTTGAGGGATTTAATACCCCTCCTCAACACAACAAGAGTGAGGTTTTCCATAGAGATTTTTTGCTTTATCTGTTATCTTATCTAAGCAAAGGCATTAGTTGACAGCTCCCGCCGTTAATCTAGGTAGAGATTTAACGGGAGTCTTATGCTCAAATTTGCAGATAAGCTCACACCAACTACTTAATTTTGACATTGGTTGTGGAGAAATTACTCTAAAATTAAAATAAATTTAATACTTTGATAACTAAAGTGAGTGAAAATCAATCTTTGTCTCATCTAAACTCCCAAGGAGAAGCCCAAATGGTGGATGTATCCTCTAAATCAGCTACTATTAGAGAAGCGATCGCCACGGGAGCAATAACAATGTCTAAGACGGCTTTAGAGGCGATCGCAGCAGGTAATGCCCCCAAAGGAGATGTTTTAACTACAGCCAAGTTAGCAGGGATTATGGCCGCGAAGCAAACAGCTAATTTAATTCCTCTGTGTCACCCCTTACCCTTACATAAGATACAAATAGATTTTCAGTTAAATTGGCAACTTCCCGGCTATCAGATTACTGCTACAGTTAAAACTAAAGCGGAAACTGGGGTAGAGATGGAAGCTTTAACAGCAGTTTCTGTCGCAGCATTAACTATTTATGATATGGCTAAGGCTATTGATAAATCTATGGAGATTGGGGGTATTCATTTAGTTAAGAAAACTGGTGGTAAGTCTGGAGAATTCAGAACTACTTAATCAGCCTACATAGAAGGTTCCTGTCACCTAACAAATTTTTTTCTTTATAATTTACTCATTATGCTTTGAAGTACAAATTAATTTATGTCTCGAAAAAATGAATTCCTCATTCTTTTAGTAGTTTTTATTATTACATTGTTTTCTTTGGGTTTTGGTATTTCGTGGTTGCTGAAAATAACCGACCAATCGTCAGACCCGTCACCTCCTACTACCTCTACTACTAATGGGACAGAAGAAGATGAGATAAAAGAAGATGAGACAAAAGAAGATGAGACAAAAGAAGATGAGACAAAAGAAGATGAGACAAAAGACAATCCAAATATTAGTTATGGAGAAGAATGGCTGATCAAAGAAAATATATCCTCAAATAAACAAGCAGATATAAAAGCCTTGAAAAACGCAGGGATAAGAGACTTGAGTGACAAGAATTATACAGAGGCAATAATACTATTAGACAAAGCACTTAAAATAGAGCCCAATGATCCAGAAGCTCTAATCTATCTGAATAATGCTAGAAGTAGTGAGTTAAATCCAGATAAATCCTATAGGATTGCCGTTGTTGTACCCATTGGAACCGAAGTTAATATAGCTCAAGAAATGTTAAGAGGTGTAGCCCAAGCCCAAAATGAAATTAATCTTAAGGGGGGAATTAATGGAATTGGAATACAAGTTATTATTGCTAATGATGACGCCGATATAGAATTAGGTCCCAAAATAGCAGACGCTTTAGCCTCTGATCAAAATATTTTAGGAATAGTAGGTCATTATTCCAGCGATGTTACTCTAGCAACAAAGGATATTTATCAAAAAAACAATTTAGTGGTTATTTCTCCCACAAGTACCTCAGTAGACATCTCAGGAGCAAGTGAATATCTTTTTCGCACAGTTCCCAGTGATTATTATAGTGGTCATGCTTTAGTTAAATATATGAGAGAAGAGCTTCAATTAACAAAAGCTGCTGTGTTTTATAATTCTTCCAGTAACTATAGTACATCTTTAAAAGAGATGGTGAATACTGCTTCACTGATAAGCGGCAAAGAAGTAGTTGTTGAGGTCGATTTGGCTAACGATAATTTTAATGCTCGTGAGGTACTTAAACAAGCCAAGGAAAAAGGCGCAGAAGTTTTAATTTTTGTCCCTAATTCTTCTACTATGGAGCAAACTTTGGAACTGGTTAAACTTAATCAGCAAGATTTACCTATGCTAGGAGGAGATGATGTTTATCAACCTCTTACCTTAGAAGTAGGTCAAGAAAATGCAGAAGGGATGGTAATAGCAATACCTTGGCATATTTTAGCTAATATCAATAGCGAATTCACTCACAATGCTAATGAATTGTGGAAAGCAGAAGTTAACTGGCGTACCGCTATGGCTTATGATGCTACTCAAGCTCTTATAGCAGCAATTAAGCAAAATCCTACTCGTACAGGAATACAAGAAGTCCTCTCAAATCCAGAGTTTGTGGCTCAAGGAGCTGGTAACGACATTCGTTTTTTACCCTCAGGCGATCGCAATCTAAACATACAATTAGTTAAGATTGAGTTTGCACCTAATAGTAATTTTGGTTATCGCTTTGTGCCAATAGATAATCCTTAATATTCCTGCTATCTGTTGAGCGATCGCCCAGACGATAGTAATAATAATATGAGTTAGGGGCGCTCATTAACTAATAAGGCAAAAGTCTCGTAAAATAAAGGTTGAGCGCGGTTTTTGTCCAGATAAGTTAAAAAAAATCGGCTAAAACCTAGTATAGTTATGCTTTTATAGCATTTTTAGTTTTCTCGAAAGGGAAGTTACTATTTAAGCAATTATCAACAAAAGTGAGTTTTTTATAGCGATTTAATGAAAAATGTTAAAGTCTTTTGGTTTTGTCAAAAAAATTACTCTAGTAAGCGTAATCTGGCTCTTAAATGCTCTGCCAGTGACTGGGGCAGAAAAAATCTATTTTGTTTATAGCCCCTTAAAGCTATCCTTGAGGGTTCAGTCTTTAAAAACTTTTGCTGAGGATGGCACTGTTAACAAAGATTTAGGATTTTATCTGAATAGAATTAATGCTACCGAAGCCGAAAAAGCTGAATTTAAAAAAGCTTTAGTAAGTCCCATTGATATTGATCCGGTAATTTTATCTAGGCTCCTGAATACAGATATAGGGGAAAGATTGCTGAAAGATTTTGGTGATATTCTCACAATTGAAGGAGGAGAAAATGGCAAATATTTAATTAGAGGAGCAATGATTCAGGCGGCTTTTGATCCAGAAGGATTAACAATTTTAAACTTTTTAGATAAATTAGCCACAGATATAGAATTTGATTTAGAAAATTTATTGACTGTAGCTGATTATCTTAAAATTGTTGTTAAAGCGAGTGAAAAATACACAGAATTGATTGCTACACTCTCAGATCAAGAAGCTTCTCAAAATCCTGAAATAGATTTTAGTCAAAGACAAGATATTAGTCAATTCGGACCCTTTAAGTTTGAAAAAAAGACTTGGAACTTGACCGATAGTAGTCGCGATCGCTCCCTCTATGTTAATGTTTATCAACCAGAAACCTGGCGAGGAGAATCAGTTCCGGTAGCGATTATTTCTCATGGTTTAGGTTCTCGACCCGAGGATTTTGATCAATACGCTTCACACCTAGCTTCTTATGGTTATCTAGTCGTTATTCCTCAACATCCAGGGAGCGATGAACTACAGACTGAAGCCTTGAAACAAGGTTATTCCCAGGAATTTTTTCGCCTCAATGAATTTATTGATCGCCCTTTAGATATTAGCTATGTTATTGATGAATTAGAAAGACGTAATTCTAAAGAATTTGAAAATCGTCTGGATTTAAATAATATTGGTCTTCTTGGTCATTCTTTTGGGGGCTATACTGCTTTAGCAGTGGCAGGAGCGACTATCGATTTTAACTATCTAGAGAACGATTGTACCCTTTTAGAAACTCTAGAAATGTTTAACACATCCCTATTGCTACAATGTCGAGCTTTAAAATTAGAGCGCCAAGATTATAATTTTCGAGACGAGCGTGTTAAAGCAATCTTTATTTTTAACCCAGTAATGGCCTCAATTTTTGGTTACGAGGGTTTGGGCAAAATTGAAATACCGACCTTTGTTGGCGCCGGGACCTACGATCCGGCAACTCCTTTTGTTTATGAGCAAGCCCGTGGTTTTCGCTATCTGCAAACTCCTCAAAAATACCTATTATTAGAGGAAGGGCAAAGTCATGTTGATTTTTCCCATCTAGATGGCGGTCTTTATAAATTAAATCAGACCTTGCCGAATCTGACTTTACCTAGTGTTGAATTGCTTCATCACTATACCAAGAGTGTAATGGTGCCCTTTCTTGAAGTTTATATTGCTAATCAACCCGAATATGAAGTGTATTTGCAGTCATCTTATCTAGCTTACTTAAGTCAAAATCAAAGGTTTAAAGCTTTCTTAATTACTGCTGATTCTAGTGAAGAATTTAGTCGCCAAGTCAATAATTTTTTACGAGCTAATTTATATAAACAGCTTAAGCAATTTCCTGATTTAGAACAAAGACTCAGATAAGTTTTGTTCATTGCTTTTGGGACCAAAACTTGGCTAATTTCTTTTGTTATCTATGGCATCGACTTGTCTATTAACTTATAATGCCAATAGTTCCATCCCAATGCAATTTAATCTAAAAATAGTTCCCATTAAAATTCAAAAGTATTAATCGATTCATGACTAATTCCAAACCTTCCCTAAATTATGTTAATTGCACAAAATTTACCGATAAATTTGCGAGTAATTTTACTAGTATTCGCTGTGATACTCGTTATTATTGCCTTGCCTGGACTGATTGCTTTACTACTAAAAATTCGGGAGAGAGCAATTTCCTCTGACAGTCAAGAAGTATTGCAAAGGATAGTAGAACCTAATAACGATTTATTGCAATCCATCGCCCTCCTCTTGAGCGCCGATGTAATATTATTAATAACAGGACGCTTTGTCCCTGAAATAGACTCAATTGATATCATTGAATTCCCAATTGGTATAACTACAGCTCTGGTCATGATTTGGCTAGGCTATCAGTTATTTAAGCGTCTCTTTGAAATTTATATTACTAAGCTCACTCTAGGGGGGCGCAAGTTAAATGAGGATTTATTAATTTTCGCTAAGTGGGCAACTTTTTCTCTATTTCTATTTATTATTATTACCGTTTTTTCTGAAACTCATGAAATTAATATCTTTGGCTTGATAGCCAGTTTAGGAATAGGTGGAGTGGCGATCGCTTTTGCTGCCCAAAAGACATTGGAACAGTTACTTGGAGGAATTGTTCTCTATATTGATCGCCCCTTTTTAGTAGATGATTATATTGGACTGCCTGATGGAACATTTGGGAGAGTCGAATCGATGGGCTTGCGTTCCACAAAAATTCGCATCTCCGGTAAGGGTACTTTGATGATAGTTCCTAATAACTATTTGACTGGGATAAACATTGAAAATTTCACAGATGCCAGCAAATTAATTAGTCTTATTACGATAAATTTTTCTGAACCTCTTCTCGAAGCCCAAAAAGCTTTTATTCGTCAGTTAATCTTAGATTCTGGTATCAAGCGCGAAGTAGATTCTCGCAACATAAATGTTAACTTTACAGATATTATCAATAAAGGAAACAAAAAGATTACTCAAGGTCAAGTAAAATTTTTGATGCCTTTAGCTGGTGAAGCATCAGAAGAATTTCGTCTCCAAATAATTCACATAATTGGAGAAAATATACGCCAGAAATTACTCGATCATGGAATTGATTATGAAATAGTAGACCAAATTTTGATAGATTCACAGATTTCCATATAGTCTCTCAATTTTTCTCCAAAGTCAATGAATCCAATCCTTCAGGTATACCGATTCCTCACTAATTCTCACCTTTCTCACTTTGCTATTTTCTTGATATTTATCATATTTTCAATTTCAATCGGGCAACATACTGCAAAATTGATTCAATTGCTTTTATTCCTTTTTTCGCGCCAGCAACAGCAAAAAATCTATCAAAATTGGATTGAGCCGATTAAAAATCAAATCAACCGCATGGGGACTGGGATTTTTCTTTACCTTTCTTGGTATTGGCTGGGTAATTATGAGGATTTACCTGGTTGGCTTGATTTTTGGGTAGAGTTTGCCTTTACAATTTTGGCTATTTGGATTCTTTGTTTCTTATTCGGGCAATTTACTAAAATATATGGGGTTAGTTTATTGGAAAAGATTGGAGGAGATGCGACAGAAATTCTCCTAGCCATTGAAACCATTTTTAATCTCATTGTTGGGTTAAGTGCCCTCACCGTTTTTGCTTACCAACACGGATTTCCCTTGGCAGGGTTGTTAACTGGCGTTTCCATTAGCGGGATAGCCTTCGGTTTTGCCGCTCAAAATACCTTACAACAACTTTTTGGAACAGTTATCTTGTTTCTAGACAAACCTTTTATTCGGGGTGAATACATTCGCCTCCCAGACAAGACCTTTGGTCGCGTTGAATCTATTGGTTTGCGCTCTACAAAAATTCGGATTATTGCCAAAAACACTCTCTTGATCGTACCGAACTCGAAAATGGCGGATTGGGAAATCGAAAATGTGACTCGGGGTAAAAAGGTGATGATCTTGGTTTACCTAGATTTTGAGCAGTTGTTAGACGAGTATGAAAAATCCCTCGTTAGGCAAATCATCACCAAATATATCAATAAATTTCTGAGCATTGAGCCAGACACTTCGCATATTGCCTTTTTACAGCACCCTGACCGGAAAGTCATCCGCGCCAGGATAAACTTTTTTATTCTCGGTTCCACTGAAAGTTCGATAGAGCTGCGAAGGCGAATAGTAAAGATAGCGGCAACAGAATTATCCCAGGAACTCGGGACTTATGGAATTAACTTTACAGCCAATGAACCTGTCATTTCTTTTGATTCCCCAATCACGCTTTAGCAGTTATCTGAACTATGCTATTCTAAATCAAAATGAAAATCGGCAACGTCAAGAATACTTAGTTGAAAAAAAACAAAAAGAAAAATGATTACAAGAACATTTTTTACTAATATATCTCTGGAAAAATGGGTTCAAAGAGTTTGGTTAGGAATTTTACTGACAGGACGAATTATTTTTAACACTTTTACTCGTCCTATAGATTGGCAAACTACTGTAGAACAAATGAAAGAAGTTGGACCTGCTTCTCTAGTTATTAACTTAATTACTGCCGCAGTTATTGGCATGATTTTTACAATTCAAGTCGCTAGAGAATTTTTAGCCTTGGGGGCGGCTAGTACTGTAGGAGGAATTTTAGCGATCGCTCTAGCTAGAGAACTTTGTCCAATTATGGCTGCTGTGGTAATTGCGGGTCGAGTTGGCTCAGCCTTTGCCGCTGAAATTGGTACTATGCAAGTTACAGAGCAAATAGACGCTCTCTATATGCTCAAAACCGATCCTGTAGAATACTTAGTGGTGCCAAGATTTCTCGCTTGTTGTATCATGTTGCCGATGTTAACCATTTTAGCTTTATTCACAGGCTTAACCGGCGGATTAATTATAGCTCAAGGAGTTTATGGTATTGCTAGTAGTGTTTTTCTTGACTCGATTCAATCTTTTTTAAGTCTAAAAGATGTCTTGACTGGACCGATTAAAGGTTTGGTATTTGGAGCTTTAATTGCTATCATTGGTTGTAATTGGGGTTTAACTACTACAGGAGGAGCTAAAGGAGTAGGAAAATCTACTACGGCTGCTGTTGTTACTTCTCTATTGGCTATTTTTATCTCTGATTTTCTATTAACCTGGATTATTTTTCAAGGAACAGGAGCAGGTGGTAGTTTACTTTCCAAATAATTTAAGTTTTGCCAGACAGTAACTTTGCTGTCTTGGGATCCAATAACTAGAAATTCGTTATTAGGAGAAAGGACTAATACTGTAGCTAAATTACTGTTTAGAGTTTTCAGTAGTAATCCACTTTTTACATCCCAAAATTTAATTTGATTGTCTATACCTGTACTAATTAGAACTTGATTATCAGCAGTAATAGCTATATCTGTAACTGCATCTAAATGTGCTTGTAAAGTATAGTTAATTAATCCTGTACTTACATCCCAGCTTTTTATTTTGCCATTTTTGCTACTAGTTAACATAACCTCTCCATTAGAGCTCAAAATAACTTTATAAATAGGAGAAGCATGACCTGCTAACCCTTTTTGTAATTCGCCGGTTTTAACTCTCGATAGTTTCAGTTCACCATCATAACTAGCACTAGCGAGAGTTTGGCTATCAGCACTGAAAGTCAATGTAGTTATAATATCTTGATGATCTGATAGAGTATTTACAAGTTGTCCGTTTTTTAGATTCCAAAGTTTAATAGTTTCATCCCAACTACCACTGGCAATCATTTGACCATCAGGTCTGAATGCTATGGAGGATATAGATAATTCATGTCCTCTCCAAGTTTTCAAATTTTTTCCAGTCTCAGTTTCCCATAGGGCAATGTTTCCATTGCCATCCCCAGTAGCTAAAGTTTGACCATCAGGACTAAAAGCAATTGAGACAACAGTAGAGTTTAAGTCAATAATTGTTATTAATTTACCAGTTTGTAGTTCCCAAAATTTAAGGGTTCCGTCAAAACTACCCGCCGCTAAAATTTTATTATCAGGAGAAATAGTGATTGAGTATGTAGAGCTATTATCTAAAGATAATGTGTGAATAAGCTTCAGACTTTGCCAAGAATTTGATTGAGAGTTAGACTGAGAAATTCTCTCTTGTGGTTGAGTGGATAATTTTGGTGATAGGGGAGAATCGCACCCATTCAGTAAAACTCCAAGTGTTAATATTGTCAACCATCTAAAGAAAAAACAATTAAATTTCATAAGTTATTCAGCTTAGCGCCACCTGAACTAAGATTTTGTTAACAGTTATTGATTAATCAGGCAATTGATAATCATCGATTTCTAAAACAATTTGATTTAGTAGATTAGCATAATTTATTTGCTGTTCTAGTTGTTCAGTATAAGAAAATAACTGACTTAATCCTCGAATCAGCTCAATTAGATCATTTCTCAACTCAGGATCGCCAATTACTTCATCTAAATTATCAGTAAGAGTGTTGATATTCTCCAGGGCTAAACTAGTTGAATCGAGTAGTTCTTTTAATTTATTGATAGTTTGAGGGTCATTGATCTCAGCTGAAAAGTCTTTTAGATTAGCAGTTAATTCCACCGCATTAGTAGATATGGTATCCAAATTATCTATAAATTGACTGTCCGATAATTCAGTGATTAAAGGATTTAATCGTTCTAGGGTTACTGCGAGTTCATCACTAGCTTGTCCAAGACTAGTGACAGTTGTTGTGATTTGGTCTTGATTAACCACCATAAATTCTTTAATTTGTTCACTAGCCTGTTCTAAAGAATTTAAAGTAGCATTCAGTTGCTCAATTGTCTTTTGAGCTTCTGCTTCTGCTAATAAACCATCTGCTCGCTCACTAAAACTATCTAATGACTCTAGAGTAGAATTGAAATTACTAACAGTCTTCTCCGCTTCTAACTGTTCTAACAACAAATCCAGTTTTTTACTGAGATCATTAAAGTCATCTAAAGCTACAGAACTTTTTTGGAACAGGGTACGAACAGATGCAGTAACTTTCGGTTCACTGATAATATTAGAAATGCGTACCAAAGAGCGAATCAAAGTATTAACATCTAGTTTCCCTTCTCCTTGTAGGCGAGATTGATTACAAATAATAATTGTAGGATCACAATCTGAGTCCAGAGGCATAGCCTTTACTCCCTCTGCTGGTAAAGGTTGTAGTGGAGTAATATCGATAGAAGTTTCCCCCACTAACCCCGCTTGAGTTGCTTCAATTAGAGAATTAGCAGGAATTAGGCGATCTGCCGGTCTAATTTCTACCTCTAAGGCTACTCCCTCAGGTTCAGCTTCAACCGAGACCACTTGTCCAACTTTGACTCCTCGATAGTCTACTCTTGTACCTACTGTCATACCAGCAGCATTAGGAAAAACTAAAGTAGCACGATAGCTACGACCCCTAAAAGTAAAATTCGTAAGCCACATAATCAAAGCAGCTAATAAACCAAAAGATACCAAAATAGTTAATCCTACACTGCTTTGAAACATAAAGGGAGATAATCTTCTCCTCTCACCACTAGTATTTTGCATTTTTTTATCTTTGTTAGTTACGTTAGTTACTTAGATTTTAGGGAATTGGTCCTTCAATGTCACCATGAAAAAACTGTTTAAGTACAGGGTTTTCAGATTCGTAGGCTTCTTTGGTTGCTCCGTCCCATTGAATTTTACCATCGTATAGAAAAATAATTCGGTCAGTGGCTCTTCGTATCGTACTATCTTGGTGAGTAACTACAAGATATGCGTCACAAATTTCCTCAAGTCCTAAAAAATCCCGCATAATATTTTCGAGACGAGTAGAGGCAATAGGGTCCAATCCCGCAGTTGGCTCATCGTACATTATAATTTTTTGAGTATGGTCAGTTTTCTTGCGATGCATATTAGCGAAGATTGCTCTAGCCGCACCAACTCTTTTACGCATTCCTCCAGAAAGTTCTGAAGGATAACGTTTACCAATACCAGGTAAACCAATTTTGTTTAATGCTTTTTCTACTAGTTCTTCTATTTCTGAAGGAGATAATTTTCCTTGTCTAGATAACGCAAAGCTAATATTTTCTTCCACAGTGAGAGAATCAAACAAAGCTGAGTCTTGAAATACAACACTTACTCCCAAAGTATCTTCTCCTTGATTAATAGTTCCTAAACGTTTTTCTCCACGAATATAGACATCTCCAGAATCCGGGGCTATTAAACCCGCAATCAGTCTGAGGATAGTTGATTTGCCTGTACCAGAAGGTCCAATTACTCCTACAGCTTCTCCTGCATGAATTTCTAGATTGGCATTTTCTAAAATTACCTTAGGACCAAATGCTTTAGAAACATTTTTCAACTCAACTAAAGGTTGACTAGTGATATTATTCAACTAATTTGCTCCTTTTTTACCTACAATTTTATTTATTCTGCTAACTTTGACATACATTGCTTAAATCCTCTGTTATCAAACACTAGTATTTAGGCAGATTTGGCCCATAAACTTTCTGAAACTCTTTATCGATAGGGAGAAACGAGAAAGTAAGACATGGTGCTATTTAAGAATTTGTTCAACATCTTTAAAATCTATTTCCACATCAGTGGCCAAATAACGTAATACTGTAATCAAGTTTAAGCCATTTTCTTCCTCTAAGGCAGCTTGTACAACAGCCCCACGCAAAACGTATTTTCCATTACTTCCGCCTGGAATAGAAATTATTTCTCCTAGCTTTTCTAAAACTTCTTCCCCTTTTGGTGTATTTAAGACTCTAGACAGCTCAATGGGATTAATATTTATTTTTCTTGCTAAAAGGTTTTTGAATTTTGCTTTCTGTTCTTCATTCATACCAATAAACTTAAAATAATATTCAAGTTCCCGATTGATGACCCCCGATTCGGCAAATAAAGTTAAAGAGCTTACCTTAACGGATATATTAATTGGTCCATACAAAATATATATTTTTTCTGCTGCTTTAACAGGTGAGGAAGTTAATGAAAATGATAAAATTAAGCAGAAAAAAAGTCTAAATAAAAAAAAATCATTTTTTTTATTTGATTTAATATTATTAATTATTTGCATTTTTATCTATAATTAGGATTAAATTACATTTGCTCTTCTATTGTTACATCAAAACCATTCCAGATATTTTCAAAAACAGGTAGATTATTATTTATGAGAATTTTGGCACAGTCTTATTGTGATTAACCATATTTAAGCACATAATCTATTAGTACAGGGAAATATCCTATGAATTTAGTGAGTCTTTGAGCTTATATAAAACCCCCATAAATGGTAAAAACCAAGGGTCTTTATGATATAAAAAATTGGTAGGATTTTTTAGATTAAGAAACGGGAAATTACAGGGCTTTTCTAAGATTAAATCAGCTAAATTGCGTCCAAAATGAAAAGCGTTGGCGACACCATGACCGCAATAACCCATACTGTAGTAAATATCACCTATTTGACCTAGATGAGGCATTTGATCAAAGGTAAATCCCACATATCCGACCCAAGAATATTCAATTGCTATTTTCTTTAATTGGGGAAAAATACTTTGCATTTCAGTAATCATGCGTTTTGCTGAAAGTAAGGGATCTATTTCGACATAACTGGCTCTTCCTCCAAAAATCAAACGGCGATCGTATACTCGAAAATAATGAAGATATTTTTTTGAATCAAATACTAAACGGTTATGGGGAATTAATTTCTTAGCTTGATTTTCATCTAGTTGTTCTGTCGCAATAATATAACTGCCAATAGGGATAATACGACGGCGAATTTCCGATGGAAAGTCAGGAGTATAACCGTTTGTTGCCAGGGCTATTTTCTCTGTGTAAACCTGACCCTGAGAAGTTTCTACAACAAAGGAACTTGTTGGGCGAGAAATTGAAATTACTTCGGTTTTTTCTACTATTTTTACTCCTGCGTCTAAAGCTACTTTCATTAATCCTTGTACATATTTAGCAGGATTAAGTCCCCCACTCAAAGGATCTAATAATCCCCCATGATAATAATCTGTTTCTAATTCTTGACTTAGATCGGACGGTTGAATTAACAAAGTATCATGTTCAAAGCAATCTTTTAAAATATTTTGTGCTTTGACAAAGTTTTGATAATGATTCGGGTTACAAGCAGCCCACAATCCCCCTGCACGATAAAAATCACAGTGAATATGATGTTGTTTCAAAAATTGTTCTAAACCATCAATCGCTTTTAAGGTTTCAGAGTAAAAAGCAATGGCTTTTTCCTTACCATATTTTTTTAATAAAGTATTGGGAGATAATTTTAGCCCCGCAAGGGTTTGTCCACCATTACGGGTACTTGCTCCATATCCCACTTGATTTTTTTCGATGATAGTGACATTAATCCCTGCTTTGGCAGTGAAAATTGCTGTAGTAAGCCCCGTAATTCCTGCACCAACAATTACTAATTCTGTTTGTTGTGGAAGTTGAGTTTCTGGTGTTGATATAGGATTTTTAACAGTATCAAGCCAGTAAGAATGTGTTTTCATCTTCTAGTTATTGGTATTATATTAATTTTTCCCGAAGAGAAAAAAATAGAGATTTTGAGTTTGATTATAAAATGGTTTAGCTTTCAAATAAGAGGTACGAAGTAATTATTACTTTTCCTTAGGAATTACTCCGTTTTGTTAGCTACTCTATCTTTGACCCACGATCTAAGGCTAAAACTGTACCTTCAGGTAAAGGATCCCATCCTTCAGCACTAAGAGGTACACTGGCTACAAGGGTCATTCTTGTATCTTTTTCCAGACCTTGAATATGTAAACCCATAGTCGATAGTTCAGTACCATCAAAAGATATAATACTCAATCCAGGTGGTCGCGGCTGACTGAAACCTCCTTTTTCTTCCCAACATCGACGGTGGGCATGAACAAATAGGGTTTCCCCATCGGAATAGAGAAAATTTGCTTGACCATACAACCGCAATTCCTGAGCAAATTGAGAGATTATATCGAGTCTTTCCTCTAATGATGGCGGTTTTTTCCTATTTTGCCATAATGGTTGCAAACGTTCCAGTAAAAGACAAAAGGCATATTCTGAATCTGTTTCCCCAATAGGTTGAAAATTACCCTTAGACAAAGTCATCTCTTGCCATATCTCTTTTAAACTCCCGTTATGGGCAAATATATGACGCTGACCGCCTAATTCCCGAATAAAGGGATGGGTATTGGCAAAACTGGGAGACCCCGCAGTGGCATAGCGCACATGGGCGATAGCACAGGTAGTTGTGAGGGGATGGGATTCTATAAAACGTACCAAAGGACTATCACTCGCTGGAACAGATTCCTTAAACAGAATTGCTTCTTTACCCTCATGATAGGCAATCCCCCAACCAGACTTATTCTGGTGGATTTGACCACCATGTTTAGCAAATTCGTGTAAAGAATACTTAATAGCAACGGGAATCGAACTGGATATTCCAAATAATTCACACATAGTTCCACAATTAGATAAATCGCCCTCACCAGTTTTGGAGAGAGGTTAAAAGGTTAGAAATGGGATGTTGTTTGAAGTAATCGAGACAACGCTTTATATCTTACAATTAGCAATGATGCTAAATCTCGGTTAACTCCATGACGTACTAAGATTCTCTGATTCACGCATTACAGTTATATGTATACAGCAAGGTCCTCGTAGATATTGTCCATGAAATAGTAATTGTCAAATGCACTTTAAGTGCAATTTTATATTAAATTTTATGAAATATTTTTTCTTGCCAAATGTGGCAAAATCCGCGAGAGAAAACCTGCTCAAAATTACACCCTGTTTTTGAAGTTCCCGTATCAAGTAACTCTATAGCATTAATTCTTTAACTCATTACTTCAAAACTTCAAAACTTCAAAACTCAACCAGCACCAGTAAATGAGTGGGTTTTGATGCTTTGATCTGAGGTTACTGTACCTCATGAGTCCTTTGAAATTCTATATCTGTTACTAGATAATGAATTGGATAATCGCACCTTGCCCAAACTCATTAATTTATGACTAACATCCTTTAAATCATCTAACCAAGCACTGAACTCAATCACTTGTTGTAAGTCATAATCATGGCTTTGTTTACTTTTACCTAATTCTTCAAGACGATGCTCAAGATAGGTTAACGCCTCTGTTAAATCTGGTAAAGTCAAGGCTTGATTAGGGGATAAGTTAGCAGGAGAATATTGTCCCAAGACTTGAAAAAACTGATGAGTAGTTTGGGTCAAATAGGAAATTTCTGGTAAGATAAGTTGAGCAACTGGATTTTTCTGCTTAGGGGCAATAAATTGTTTTAAATCTCTGAGGATCAGAAAAATTTCTATCACCAATTGATTTTGATTTTCTAAAGACTCTTCCTCTGATGAGCTTCCTATCCCTTGGGATAATTCAATCATCGCCGAACCGAGCAGCTTAGAATTCTTGGCCAATGTCTGATTGATTTGTCTGTCTAATTGCTGGATCTGTTTTTCTTCAGTTGTCTGGGGATTAAGATATTCATTGACAAGGACTTGATAGAAAATTCCGCACTGCATTAAAATGTCTTGAAAGCCTTTTTGTAACTGTTTTGTAGAAAGAGGCGGAGGCATTAATAAAGTGGCGATTGTTCCCATAATTACACCCGCGCTATTATAACTGAATCGCTCCCAATAATATTGATTTAATCCCATATCATAATGACCAATCGCTACCATAACAAAACTGACAATAGCTTGACCAGCACTTTTGGGGATACCCAAGCCATAACAAACAAGAACAGTTAACCCTAAACCTATGCCTACAGATAAAGTATTTTGATTAAAAGCAACCATGGTAACAAAGCCAATAAATCCCCCTCCGATAATGCCTAAAAGTCTTTTGCTACTTGCTTCAATATTTTCTCCTATAGTAGGGTTAAAAGCAACCCAGAAACCATATATTAAGTAGTTAACTTTTAGAATTGGTAAAGTATTACCTATGGAATAAATTAAAGCAGAAAGAACAGCGAGTTGGAAAATAAAAGAATTGAAAATTTTCAAAATTTTCATAGGAATAAGATGATTTAAAGATAATTAATGATTAATTTTATTTGCGGAGCAATAATCTCCTCTGTTGCCTATTTATTGACGGATCCATCAGGAGCTTATGAGCAACTGATTTATCTGAACTAAACTCTCCCCAAGCACTCACTTCATCAATCAATTTGCCTAAACGATGCACCAGACTATAAAAGCATAATACTTCTGAGATGGGCATAGCTTTTAATTTCTCGGTGCTTCTCGCTTCAGCCAATGTTTCTTGAAGTTGGATAAAGTTGCGATTTAACAGCTCGATGTCTGAGATTTTACTCTGCTCTATCATAACTGTTTTAAGCCTGGAAAGACAGTTAGTTAAAGATTGACAAAGGTCGCTTAATTCAGTTATTAATTTAGCCGATAAATGCATACCTTTGCTAGTTTGAATGAGACGCACAATAGCCGATAAATGAAGAGCGATATTTTCTTCAGTTTTCAGAATAGACTTCCAATCTTCTTTCCCCAATTGGCGAGCGGTAATGTCAAAAGAGCTAAGTTTAAATAGCTTTTGGCTGGCTTGGACAGTTTTTAAAATTTTTAATTGTAAATCTTGCGATTCTGCCTCATTAAAATTTCCTGCTAAGTAACCCCTAAAAGTTTGCTCGATCAATAAACAGCTATTATCAAGAATTTGTTCTAATTGTGCCTCAAGTTGATCCCTCATGAAGGTTGGCCAAAACAAAGAACCAACTATCAAACCAACAATTTCACCAATCAAAAGACTGCTGACGAGATCATATCCCATATTTATTTTATCAGAACTACCGCTCATAATAATAATGGCTGGCATTTTGATGGCAAGCCCAAAAAAACTGAAAGCTAACCCACGCAATTGTAAATAGAACCACAATATACCAGCCAATAAAGTATTAATAAAAATCGATATATAATTGTTTCCTAGCAAGTAGGCTTCGATGACACCTAGTATGCTCGTCAATCCAAAAATTAGTGTCAGTTGAGGAAATGCAAACCAAGCTATTCCTGGTCCAGCCATGCTAAATATCCCAGCGATGAACGATGCAATAAACGTGAAACTAAAGCCAAAAAACTGAGCGATCGCATAGGCAAGTGAGCCAGAAATAGCCACTTTCAAAGAAGTTTGTAAAGATGAAGGAATCATAAAAAATTTGGGGTTTCGTTTTACTAAGTTTAACCGACCTCAAGCTGAAAAGCGATCGCTACCTCAAGAGGTAATTACTACCCCCAAAGGCGAAGGTCAATCAGTTGAGTTAAAAATTAATTGTGAGGGTGAAAGAGCACAAAATTTCCTAACGGTAGATTCCACTAATCCAACGCACTAAAGGCATTAAATAATTAACGGGGGAACGTTTTTCTAAGGTTACTCTTGCTTCACCAATCGCTCCTTCAGGAATAGGTACAGATGGCTCTGTACCTCTATCCCATTTAAAACCAGTAACACTTTCAGGATCTCGCTCTAAAGCAATTTCTACTTGCACCACAGGCAAATTTTTCGCTTCTCCCGGATCTGGTGAAGAATAAGGAACAGGATTAGTCATTAAAGCTTCGGCTAATTGGGAATTTCCTACTAAACTGGTCACTTCCTCAGGAGTAATGGTTTCTTTAGACACATTCTTGATCGTGCCGACAATACCTCCAAATCTTTCTCTCGCTCCACCAAATCGTCTTTCTGTTAAAAGGTTGGGAGTGACCTCTACTTTCATGCCTGAATTGATCCTATCGGCATTTTCTGGAGTAAAGAAAGCCAAAGCAATCTCTTCAGAATTAGGAGATGCTTCCAATTGTAATCTACCGATGGAGGTTCCTGTACTCACAAATTGCCCCACATTAACATTAATTTCCATTATTTCCCCATCATATTGACTCACTACCTGGCTTTGATTTGATAGTTCAATTTTAGTATTCTCAATTTCTCGCTCAAGATTATCAATGGTATTGATTCTTTTGATTTCCGACTCTAAATCGTCTAGAGAGATTTCTGCTTCTTGAGAGGCAAGATTTTCTGCCTGCGCTTGTAAGTTTTGATTTTGTGCTTTTAGACTTTCATTTTGCGATACTAACTGTTTATCTTTAGCGACTAAGTCTTCTAACTTTGCTAATAATTGGGTTTTTTCATTGAGGTTTTTCTGTAAAACATCTTCGGCTTGAATACGACTAGAATCCAAGGTAGCAACTGCACCTTCTTCTGATAGTTCATTATAAGCTTCAAAACGAGCCGCTATTAATTTGTCAATTTCATCTATCTGTTCGAGCCGTTGTTGATAAGTTTTTCTTTGACGAGTTATCGCAATTCGTTCTTGTTCATTAGATTCTATTTGTTGATTATTCGCTGCTATTTGTATAGGAATAGTTTCTTTTTGTCTTTTGATGCTTTCTCGCTTTAATAGAGAACGTTGCTCTTCTATTTCTGTAATTGCAATATTCTCAGCTTCATATTCCGCTAGTTCCTGTTGTTGAGTTAACAATTTTTCTCTTAACTCGGCAGCTTCAATGACTGCTAAAACTTGACCTTTGACAACTTTGTCTCCTGGTTTAACCTTTATACTAACTACTCTACCGCTACTACGAGACCAAAAATTAACTTTAGAACGAGGAACTAAAACAATTGATTGACCTACTACTTTCACAGGAACTTGAGCCAGAAAACTCCAACCCAAAAAGGCTGTTGAAAGAATGATTAAGGGCAATGTACGAATTAAAACAGGTGTTTTTTTGCTTATTTGATTTGAAGAATTATTCTTCTTGAGATTATCATTTTCTGGGGATGCTTCCTTAACTGAAGATGACTCCTGATGAGTTAGTTGATGTTTTTTATTTGTTTCTGTCATTTTCTCTCATGAGATGATTCTATTATTTTAAGAGTTAGAATTTTGTTAACTACAATTTTAGTTAACTGTAAGGGCAGCAAGTCATTGTGGTTAGAACAAAATTTCTCATTATGTAGCATTATAATACTATAATTATTCTTAAGTACTTGACGTACATTTTCTGACTTCCATTATGCACCAGAAATTTTTAATCTGCGATCAATTTGTTTCACGCTGAATCCTACCACACCGGATCCAATGGCACAAATTTCCTTTTATTACAGTAACAATAATTGTTTGAGAAAGGGACGAGTTCTTTGTATCTATTTCTGATGCGCATATATGAATAAACTTGCATATAGTTAATAAAATAAGTAATCAAACTCTCTCCAGCATAATCTCTTAATAAAGGTCAATTTGTAACACAAACAAAACTTAATTTATAGGTTGCACTTTCATGACTTTGAGAAAGTTAAATTAATGATACTTTAATAGATAGTTAATATATCCAAAGTCATCGTCAACATCCCACCACGATCATCGGAGTACCGATGATAGTGGGGGCTTGCAAAAGCCTATAGTTGACCAGTCTTAGTTTTATCAAACTACGTTTTTAAAGCCATCACACCTACAAATACCTCGCCAGTTTGTAGCTTCTGTGGTTAACAGTTAAACATCTGTATTTGGGCTAAAGAAGTGCTGTTAACTCGACAAACTTTAAAAACATTGACGAGGCGACCTTTACCCTAGAAATAGGAGTTAAATATTTATTAGAAAAAAGGCAACGTAAATGTGCTGATTGTGGTCTTTCTAATGTTCCTTTTATGTCGGTAGAGTAGCAGTCAGAACAACAGGTAGTTTTAACATTAAAACTGCTAACCAAACAGTTCAAGGTATTAGCCACAAATACTGTAAACCTATTCACAAATCAGATGGATATAACTATGCAACATAAATTATGTCCCTCATTTCCTCTCATCGCTAACCTGATGAGAGGTTTAGCGAGAGTCTCCATGAGGGCGGAAAGATGAACAATTACGATCTGGCGATCGCCAATGGTCGAGTTATAGACGTTGAAACCAACTTCGATGCCGTTAGCAATGTTGGGATTAAAGATGGAAGAATTGCTGTCATTACGGAAACGACAATTGACGGAGCAGAAACCATCGATGCCACGGGTCACATAGTAACAGCGGGTTTTATAGATACTCATTTTCATTGGGTTCGTCCTATGGGCTTTAAGTTGGCTCTGCGGGACGGATGCACCACTGTTATGGACTGTGAGTTTGGTGTTCTCGGCACCATCATGGAGCAGTGGTACCAGGAACGGGAAGGTAAGTCCCAGGTCAATTACGGGGCAACAGTGAGTCATGAACTGGCCCGGTCTTTAGTCCTGGATCGGGCTAAGGCTCCAGATGCTCCCGATGCTCAGAAGAGTCGCGGAGCTGGGATGAACTGGGCGGTAAAAAAACCGACCCTGGAAGAGGGTAATCAGATTCTCCAAATTCTGGATGAGGGGCTTCGGGCTGGGGCTATTGGTCTGGGTTCTACCGTTGGATATATGCGCGGTGGAGTTACCGCCCGCGAGATGTTTGAGGCGCAACGAGTGGCTGCTAACTATGGGAGATTAGTTTCTGTTCACTTGCGTTCAACACCAGGTACATCGACCACTGAACCCAACGGTGCCCAGGAAATTCTTGGCAATGCCTTAGCCCTGGGACAGCCAGCTATCATCTGTCACTTTAATAATCCTGGCTGGCAGATGATCCACGAGTTGCTTGTCGCTCTGCGGCAACGAGGACATAACGTTTGGGGTGAAATATATCCCTATGCGGCAGGTTCGACCACCATTAACGCCGTTTTTCTGAAACCAGAAGTATGGGTCAAACAACTTGGTTATCAGTACGAAAATACTCTGTTGGATCCCGTTACCAACACCTTCTACACCCAGGAAAGCTATGAAAAGACCTTGAAAAAGGCTCCCGCAACCCTAGTTGTGGTCTTCAAGATGCCCAAGGAGGAGATTCTTGGCTGGCTGAGGTTACCGGGGGTGACTATGGGCAGTGATGCCATGCCGATTCCCGGCGATTTCCCCTGGGATACGCCCTACGACCAGTTGCCCAATACCCATCCCCGCACAGCAGGTGCCCATGCGATTAGCCTGCGATTAGCCAAAGAAAACGAGATTCCCCTCATGCAGGTGCTGGCCCAGTTGAGCTACAACTCGGCCAAATATTTGGGGGATGCAGGGCTAGAGTCGATGCAGGTACGGGGTCGTATGCAGGAAGGTATGGTAGCGGATATCACCATCTTTGATCCAGAAAACGTCAAGGACAACGGAACCTATGCCCAAGGGGCGCAGCCCAGCACTGGCATCCCCTATGTAATTGTCAATGGCAAAATCGTGGTTAAAGATTCGATAGTGCTTAAGGATGTCAACCCCGGACAGCCGATCCGATACCAGCCTGAAGTAAAAGGCTGCTTCTCACCCCTGAGTATCGAGCAGTGGACCAAAACATTTTTGGTTGCCCCCGAAGAGTGGGATATTAGTGGGCTCTCGGCTATTACACTCAAGTAAAGTACCTCAGGGGGGTGACCTCACAAGGGTAGGTTTTTTACAAAGAGCTTGTAGTAAAAGTAAGACAAGGTAGACAAGGAGGGAAAGTGGACAAGGAAGTATCTGTATTTTAGGTGTACATTAGTATGAAAACACGCTGTTTTAATTGTATTATCTCCCTTGTCTCCTTGTCTTCGTTCCTCCCGGAGTCCCATATCAAAGCACCAAAACAAAAGTACAGAAATTGGCCGACAAGGGAGAATCAATTTTTAAGCGTTTAGGATCAATTCTCTTACTTCAAAACTCATTACTTCAAAACTCATTACTCAACCCCCACCAGTAAATGAGTGATAAAGATGCAAGATGTGAGTTGTCCCGTCCTCACCGAAATGTTAAAAACCTACCGTTGGGGGGATCTGTAAATATAAATATTGTTAACAGTACAACGCTCATTGCTATAAGTGTACCTCATGAGTCCTTTAAAATGCTATATATTAGAGTACTTTTTCAGCAGATTACAACATAAATGTATAATAATCTATTGAGTTCAAATCTAAATTTTTTTGATTCCCATAATTTTAATGACGTTGATCAATTAGTTGAACAATTAAATATTTATCGAGAAATCAAAATTAATCTTCTTAGTTATGAACCTTTTAAAATCGAAGTTTATCAAGTTGATTTTGATAAAATTTTATTGTTTTTTGCCAATTCATTTTCTCCATTACATTACATTGGAAAAAGACGAAAAGGATTTTTACATTTTGATATTTACTTGAAATTAGGAGGATATCCTCTTGAACATAACCAGGTGATAAATATTAATACACTTAATAGTTTTGATCCTAATCGGGGTGCAAATTCTATTATTCCAAGAGATAGTCTAATTTGTGATCTTCAAATTGAGAAAAATTTATTTTTTTCAACTTGTCAGAAAATGCGTCGTGAAGATTTATTAGAAAGTAAATTTTTCCAAAAAGACTTTATAGACTTAGAGAAAAAAAGTTGTGAATATCGTAACTATATTAAAGAATTATTTTGCCTGATTAAATCTCGATCATCTTTATTGAAAAGAGCTGATTATCGTCAAATTATTTTAGGGGATTTGTTACCAATTTTAATCGATGCAATTCCTCGACAAAAACAAAAATCTTATATTAGGCTAAATCAGAGTTCGTTAAACAAGGATCAATTAGTAACTCAAGCAATAGATTTTATTCATGCTAATCTGAATAAACCTCTCACTTTAAAAGATATTTACACTCATTTAGGTATCAGCCGTCGTACCCTTTTCTATAGTTTTGAGAAGATTTTTGGTTCAACTCCCATGAACTATATTAAAATTCAAAGATTACAAGGAGCAAGGCGATCGCTGAAAGAAGTAGACCCTAAAATCATGTCGGTTATGAATATAGCCCATCAGTGGGGATATTGGAATTTAAGCCGTTTTGCCAAAGATTATAAATTTATATTTGGTGAGTTACCATCAGAGACTCTGAAAAAATATGATGGCTTAAATTGATAAGGAGAATTTATGAAACAAGATTGCTGGCCTTGGTTTTTAAAATGATCGACGATAGTTGGATTTGTTGTTTTCTTGATTGTTTTGTTTAGTGAACCGCCTAGACTCTGGTTTTGGTTGGCAGTTTTCGGTGCTTTGATTTTCTACCGCTTTGAGCGGGCTATCCGTAATGATACTTAAATACAAGGAGGAGTTTGATGATTGCGCCTTATGATGATTGGGCTATTCTAGCAGTATTCGTTTTTTTCTATAGTCTAATCGCCCGACCTTTAGAAAAAACTTGGATCTCAAGTTCCATGATATTTATTGCCTTTGGTTTATTATTTGGTCCTTTTGGGTTAGGGATTTTAAACCTAAATGTTAACTCTGAAAATCTCAGAGCAATTGTTGAATTAACTTTGGCTTTAATTCTTTTTACAGATGCCTCCAATGCCAATTTAGCTGTACTCAAAAGCAGTATTCGCCTACCCTTTCGCCTTCTTATAATAGGATTACCACTCACTATACTATTTGGTTTTGTGGTTGCTAAGCTACTGTTTCAAGATTTGAGTTTAATTGAAGCGGCAATTCTAGGTACAATGCTTGCGCCAACAGACGCAGCTCTTGGTAAAGCAGTGGTTACCAATCCCTTGGTACCGGATCAAATTCGTGAAGATTTGAATGTGGAAAGTGGTCTTAACGACGGTATTTGCGTTCCCATCCTATTTGCATTATTGGCTGTGGCAACCAAGCAAAATTATGAAAACACTACAACTCAATTAGTGTTTAAATTATTTATTGAAGAAATTGGTATTGGTGTACTTGTTGCTGCTAGTTTTGTGATGATCGCTACCCAATTAAGAGCATTCGCCTTTCGCCGCAATTGGCTTTCTGAAACTTGGGAAAAAGTATTAGTGCCTGCTCTAGCTGTTGCCTGCTTTGCTACTGCTCAAATTTTAGGAGGGAGTGGCTTTATTGCTTGTTTTGTTGGCGGGCTTCTTTTTGGTAGTATTGCCAAATCTTATAAGAAAGAACTTTTAGAAGCTTCAGAAGCTATTGGTGATACGATGTCTCTCCTTACTTGGGTAGCCTTTGGTTCAGCCATCGTGAGTATTGCTATTGGTCAATTTAGTTGGCAATTTTTCATCTATGGTATCTTAAGTCTGACAATAATTCGTATGTTGCCCGTATTTCTCTGTTTATTAGGGATTCCTTTAGATCTAGAAAGTAAACTATTTGTGGGATGGTTTGGTCCAAGGGGATTAGCCAGTATTGTCTTCGCTGTAATTGTGTTAAATGAGCAACTGTCTGGTGGTAGCACTATTGCTATGACTGTTGCTTGGACAATAATTTTAAGTGTTTTAGCCCATGGTTTAACAGCCAATCCCTGGGTTAAACGCTATGGTCAAAGAGATTAATTAAACTATTCTGATTGACTAGATATCTTCGGATTTATCGCTTAACATTCGTTGTAAAAGTACGGTATAAATTGGTTTGCCCCCTAACTGATGAGCCATCATCGTTGATGTTAAAGTTGTGATCATCAATCGAACATGGGTTTTTCATGGAGGATGACACTGCAAAACTGATGGCAGAGAAGGGGGTTTGGTGGAGTATGCAACCCATGGGTAATGATGAAGATCGGTTGGTCTTTGAGAACCCCATCAGCACGGCCAAGTACGAGCAGTGTGTCTCCGGGCTCGACCATGCTATGGAGTGCGCGAGGCGGCACAACCTGAAGATTGCCTTCGGCTGTGACATGCTGTTTGATCCTCAACAGACCAAGAAGCAGGGTAAGTTTTTAGCCAAGTTGCAAAAATGGTTCACCCCTTTCGAGGCGTTAAAGATGGCTACCTCAACGAATGCTGAACTACTGGCGCTTTGTGGCCCACGAAATCCTTACCCCGATGGAGCTCTTGGCGTCATCCAGTCAGGGGCCTATGCTGACATGATCCTGGTGGATGGCAACCCCCTCGAAGACCTGGACTTAGTGGCCGACCCCGAGCAGAACTTTGTTGTGATTATGAAGGACGGCGTGATTTACAAAAACGCCTTGTCTTCGGCAGAATAAGAGTACTAATTTTTTCTGAAGAAAAGTTCATTCTTCAAACGTCCAGATGAAACCCTGGCTTTGATTATGAAAGACAACTTGACAAAAATCAACTCTATAAGCTACAGACAAACTTCATTTTGAACATGAATACTCCCTCATTATTACGGTCCTGGGATAATCTCCTGCCCGACCAGGCAAGCATTGCTTTTGACGACCCTTATGGGCAGTTGTCAGAGGAACAATTGCAACATTTGCGCTGGCTGAGCCGCATTAACTGGTTGCTCAAAAGTGGCAAAGCCGAACCCGATGGTCCCTCGGCTCAGCGGGCCACTATTATTCGGCAAACTTTTGCCCAAGATGGTCTTGATGCTGACTGGCTGCTTTCCCAGCGCGAGGTCATCCGCCAGCAGCGCATTCAGCATGTCTACAACCCTCGGATGGAAGAAAAGCCTGTTAAGCTATTGGGGTTGGCATTGCCCCTCAAGTGGGTGAGCGATCGCCAGATGACTCAGTTTTTGCTGACTCCCTCCCTACCTTACTGTAGCCACATGCCTCCGCCGCCCTCCCACCAGGTCGTCCGCGTTGAGGCGCTTGAGCCCATCAATGTGATTGCTACAGAACGCGCTCAAGGTTTGACCAATCCGGCTCTGTGGGTTGAGGGTACTCTGCGCTTTGATGTGACCAACCATTCTGTTCATCGGGTGGATGGCATCCTGCGGGTCGAAGCTATTTATAGAACTGAACCGATCGCGATCAGACCCGCAACACCTCACGAGGTTGACACTGTGTTTAACCGTCCTCGCCGCGATGCCGAAGCCTATCTCTGTCCCAATCTGTTGGATTTGATTGGCGTCAATGACACCCAAGATAGCGTCTGAGGATATGGCATGAGCATGACTGATGAAGAATTTGCACAATTATGTTTCCCTTCGTCTTCGTAATTTCAAAAGTTGATGGAAAACTGTAGATAAAGTTGCTGTAGACAAACCCAACATCAAGACCCCGCTAATAGCTTCTAGTGCCCCTAGAACCTTCCAAGGATATTCCATAACAATGTCTCCATAACCGAGTGTAGCAAAATTCACAGCAGAGTGATAGAAGGCTTCATAATAATTGGAAAATTGTCCGATAAAGACAAAACTAGCTGCCCAAACCAAAACTTGTAACAAACAAGTAGTCAATAAAAAGAATAATGTTATATTTAGAATATAAAATCCTCGAATCAAATGTGATGTTTTAGAGTTTCGTGGAGTTGAATGAATAAGTTTCGATACTATTCCAATCAACATTGAGGTAGAAAATGCCTGGATCATTTGTACCACTAAAAACATGAATATAGCTAGAATAATGATCAAAATATAAGACATTATTTTATTACCTCAACATTTCCGCAATTTCTTTTAAATTGGACAATTGTAAGAAGATCATACTAACTAAAACTATAAATAAACCATGTATTTTGTTTGATTTCATTAGGGCTTATATCAGGAGGGAAGGTCTTAATAAAGTCAATTTGGGAAGGACAATCTAAAATAATTCCATTAAGTATAGAAAGATTGGGAAGAGAACAACTATATAATCGTAAACTACCCGCACTGACCTTCGGTACAGGTGTGTACTTTTCGTAGCCCTTCAGTTATCAAACAAGTGATAATTAAGAATCGGAATTAATTGATCGCTCAAAGCCGTATAATATAATGAGAACAAATAAAACGAGCCAAAACCAGAGACGGGGAGGTTCGCTTAATATAACAATGATAAAAATAGTTATTCCCATCCAAACCCACCATTTAAACCACCACTTATACCATTGATTCATCTTTCCGCCCTCATGGAGACTCTCGCTAAACCTCTCATCAGGTTAGCGATGAGAGGAAATGAGGGACCATTATTATGTTGCATAGTTATATCCATCCGCTTTGTGAATAGGTTTACAGTATTTGTGGCTAATACCTTGAACTGTTTGGTTAGCAGTTTTAATGTTAAGGATTTAATGGTTTTTTGTGGGAATCTAAAACGAAAACTCCCATGAGTTTAACTCCTATTTCTAGGGTAAAGGTCGCCTCGTCAATGTTTTTAAAGTTTGTCAAGTTAACAGCACTTCTTTATCCCAAATACAGATGTTTAACTGTTAACCACAACAGCTACAAACTGGCGAGGTATTTGTAGGTGTG
>NZ_JALKVM010000374.1:0-6255 GCF_057440575.1 Johannesbaptistia floridana | reverse complement strand
TAGGGCGCAAGCCTTGCTTTAGGGCGCAAGCCTTGCTTTAGGGCGCAAGCCTTGCGCCCCTACTAGGAATTAAGAGAATGTAACAGTAAGAGCAAAGATAGTGTATCATAAATAAATAAGTAGAATAATTAAAATAAAATAATATTTACTCAACGTTATATGGAATTATCTACCTCAAGGCGATCGCCTAAACAACAATACCACTTTCAAGATAGTGCCCTTGGTTTAATCTCAACAAAAAGCTTTCCCGCAATCGTAGGAACAGCAGATATGATGTTAAAATCAGCAGAGGTTACCCTAGTAGGCTATGAAAAAATTGGCAGTGGTCATTGTACGGCAGTAGTGCGAGGTAAAGTAGCAGATGTACGCCTAGCAGTAGAAGAAGGAAGCAAAACAGCCGAAAAATTCGGGCAATTGATTTCTAAACTAGTTATACCACGTCCTATGCCTAACTTAGAAGCGATTTTCCCCATAGGTAGTCAGTTAGTAGAATTAGCCCAACAACAAAGAGGCTACAGCCGTTTAAGTAATCGTTCCATCGGATTACTAGAAACGAGAGGGTTTCCGGCCTTAGTAGGTTCAGCAGATGCTATGCTAAAGGCAGCAGATGTACAACTAGCTTCCTACGAGAAAATCGGCGCAGGTTTATGTACATCAATTATTAGAGGGACAGTAGCTAACGTAGCCGTAGCCATAGAAGCGGGAATGTACGAAGCTGAGAGAATTGGTAGCTTAAACGCAGTGATGGTGATACCGAGACTATTAGAAGATTTAGAACATACTCTACCAATAGCTAGTTGCTGGTTAGACGAACCAGATCCTTTACCAGTACTATTACCTACTAAAGAAGAAGAGGTAGAACTAGTAGAACTACCCAAAGTAACGAGGGTACCTCTTTCTATTGAAGTAGAAGATTAAAAATAGTTAAAAATAGTTAAGATAAACAGAAGGGATCGCCCTGTTTGTGAGAAATGCGGGCCAAGGATTAAAGTAATTCTAGTAGAGAAAATATACTAGAATTAATTATATTTAAAATTATAAACGACCAGAAAAAGCAAGAACTAACCCGGCGATCGCTCCCCCCAATAGAGCTAAACTAGATAGAGAACTAATGCCGAAACCGGGAGTACGCTTTTCTGGTGCTTGATAATAACCCAAAGCATAGATTATACGTCCTAATATCCAAAATCCTCCCAGAATCAGGCCCCAAAAGGAACTAATATAGTAGGAAAAAATCCATAACAGAGGTAAGAAAAATACTAATTGTTCCAAGGTATTTTGTTGTACCCGTACGGCACATTCAAAATTAGGATCTCCTGTCATAGCAGGTGGTTTAATATTGTATTTAGCTCTAACTCGTCCCACATTGATAGTGGTTCCAAAATAAACTAATAAACTTAATACAGTAATTATGCTGGGTTCTAGTAACATAAATTTTTAACTCATACTAACGGAATATCATAACACTATTTATAACTTAGACCAAAGCACGCCTACTCAGATCTTGCACCTTTGCCAAAAGTTGCTGGTTGTGTTTGAGTTTTGAAGTGAGGAAGTCTTGAAGTAAGAAGTAATGAGTTTTGGAGTAATGAGTTTTTTATAGCAAGCTCGCCAATAGATGTTGACAAAAATGATGAAAAGCCCCCCTTAGTAAGGGGGGTTGGGAGGATCTGTAAATATAAATATTGTTAACAGTACAACGCTCATTGCTATAAATATTTATACTTACTTTTTTGAAGCAAAAAACCCACCGAAACCACTAAATCTCACACCAAAGCATCAAAACCCAAATGTTACTGGTGGTGGATGAGTGGAAAAGATGCAAGATTTGAGTTCAATAAGCGCCTTTACCGAAGAGAATAATTTTGACAGTAGCCATTAAGATATCTAAATCTAAATTCAAAGACCAATTATCGATATAGTAAAGGTCTAAACGCGCTGCATCATCAAACTCTTCGATATCAGAACGGCCGGAGATTTGCCATAATCCGGTAATACCTGGTAAAACTTGGTGGCGAATGTGATGCCAAGTATCAAAGCGTTCCACATCTCTTAAGGGTAAAGGCCGAGGTCCCACTAAACTCATTTGTCCAATTAAAACATTAAATAACTGTGGCAGTTCATCAATGCTACTTTTTCTCAAGAAAGCTCCCACAGAAGTAATGCGAGGGTCTTTTTTGATTTTAAACATCACCCCATCTTTAGACTGATTTTGAGATTCTAATTTTGCCTGTAACTCAGCGGCATTTTGTACCATAGTGCGAAACTTCCACATTTGAAAGACTTTACCCTGTAAACCAATTCTTTCTTGACAGAAAAATACAGGTCCTGGAGAAGAGAGTTTAATGGCGATCGCCACCCCTATAAACAAAGGAGATAAAACAATTATCCCTGCCAAGGATGAAACGAAATCAATCAAACGCTTAAGTTGATAATCCCAACCGATAAACAAATGAGTATCTAGACGTAGAGTCGGTAAACCTGCAAAAATTTCTGGAGTGCCGCGACGGTGAAGCATTTCGATGCTAGAAGGAATCAACCGCAAAGACAGACCACAGCGGCGTATATGCCAGTAAAGAGTGGAAGCCAACTCAGTTTTTGGTAAATCTGTAGCTAATACTTCTTGGGCGCCAGATTCGGCAATTTTTTGCAGGACAATGGGACTTTGGGCAGTAGAAGCCAAAGCCATGCCCACCACTCGATAATTAGCTCTATTTTCCAATATTTGAGCTAGTTTTTTTATTTTCACACTACTAGCGATTAAAAAAACATTTATCGGTTGACTTTTGTTAAGTAGCTGATTCCAAATCAAACTAATTAACAGACGAAATAAAACCACTAAGACAATACTCCCTACCCAAGCCGTAATAAATAAAGACCGAGGGGCATCTAACTTCGGATCATAAAAATAACCTAAAACTAAAGAAGTGATATAAACCAAACTAATTAACTGTGCCGACTTAACGTAGTTTTGCCCCTGTAGAGAAATTTGATATAGTTGGTTTTTTGCAAACAAAATCAGAGTCAAAGAAGCAAAGATCCAGAATAAACTGGGAATACCTAACCATACCCACCACACCAAATCCTCAGGAATAGGTGAGTGAAATTGATTAAAGTATCCGGCGATTCGCCAGGCTAAGATTAATCCTAGAGCATCACTTAATAGGAGAATTATACTACCCCGGTTCCACAGAGGTAAATGGAAACCAACGTTATGGGTAGCTCTCAGGTCATGGAAATTTTGTTCAGTGGGAGGAGTTTTTTGTTTCATAGGCTTGTTTCTTGGTTTGACAGCCTATTTATATTTTACGTTAGTAACAAGCTCAGTTCCTAAAAACAAAATTTTTTTTTACAGATTTAGTAAAACTTATCAATATCCTTGCTCAATGAGGTACGATAAACTGATATATTTACCCAATATTCGGAAACAAAGGTTAGTAGACAAACAAATGAAAGTACTCGTTATTGGTGGTGATGGCTATTGTGGTTGGGCAACTGCTCTATATCTTTCAGATCAAGGTTATGAAGTAGGCATACTTGATAGTTTAGTAAGACGTCATTGGGATCTCAAACTTAGGGTTAATACTCTCACTCCCATTGCTGAAATTAAACCAAGAATACAACGCTGGAAAGATTTGACAGGAAAATCAATTGATCTTTTTGTCGGAGATATCACCGATTATAGTTTTCTTAGTAAAACTTTACACGAATTTGAACCAGAAGCAGTGGTACATTTTGGGGAACAGCGTTCGGCACCCTACTCAATGATTGATAGAGAACACGCTGTATTGACTCAGGTAAATAACGTAGTCGGAACCCTCAATCTGCTTTATGCGATGAAATCAGATTTTCCTGATTGTCATCTAGTAAAATTGGGAACGATGGGAGAATACGGAACACCCAATATAGATATCGAAGAAGGATATATCACCATTGAACACAACGGAAGGACTGACACTCTTCCCTATCCAAAACAACCCGGTAGTTTCTATCACCTAAGTAAAGTTCATGATAGTCATAATATTCACTTTGCCTGTAAAATTTGGGGTTTGCGAGCTACAGACTTAAACCAAGGGGTAGTATATGGTGTGCTCACAGAACAAACAGGCATGGATGAAATGCTGATAAATCGCTTAGACTATGACGGCGTATTCGGAACAGCATTAAACCGTTTTTGTATTCAAGCGGCAGTAGGTCACCCCTTGACAGTTTACGGAAAAGGTGGTCAGACTAGAGCGTTTTTAGATATACGCGATACGGTAAGATGTGTAGAATTAGCGATCGCTAATCCAGCAGAACCAGGTCAATTTAGAGTACTAAATCAATTTACTGAAAGTTTTGGAGTAGGCGATTTAGCGCTAATGGTGAAAAAAGCCGGAAATTCTATGGGCTTAGATGTAGAGATTAATAATTTAGAAAATCCTCGTGTTGAATCAGAAGAACATTATTTTAACCCTAAAAATACTAAACTGATTGATTTAGGTCTAGAACCCCATTATCTGTCTGATTCTCTCCTTGACTCTTTGCTGAATTTTGCCATTAAATACAAAGATCGGGTAGATGTGGAAGAAATCTTACCTAAAGTGAGATGGAAGCGATAAAAGCTCTATAAAAGCTCTATGATTTTTCCTGTGACACTTCTACAGAAAAAATAACCCACGTGTATCTAGCCCGTGGGTCTTGTGTCGCACAAGCGAAACAAAGAGAAATTTAAACTGATTGAATAAGATGAGAATTGCTTTATTTACAGAAACATTTTTACCAAAAGTAGATGGCATTGTTACCCGTCTATGCCATACAATTAATCATTTACAAAAAAAAGGTAATCAAGTATTAGTATTTGCTCCAGAAGGAGGAATAGAGGAATACAAAGGGGCGAAAGTTCATGGGGTACCAGGAATGCCCTTACCCCTATATCCTGAATTAAAATTAGCTTTACCGCGACCTTCAATAGGTACAACATTAGAGGAGTGGAAACCAGATTTAATTCACGTGGTAAACCCTGCCGTATTGGGCTTAGGAGGATTATACTATGCTAGAAGCCTACAAATACCCTTAGTAGCTTCCTACCATACCCATTTACCTCAGTATCTTCATCACTACGGTTTAGGAGCTTTAGAAGGCTTATTATGGGAATTACTCAAAGCAGGACATAATCAAGCTAAATTGAATTTATGTACATCTACGGCAATGGTAGAAGAATTAGTTAACCACGGAATCGAAAGAGTGAAACTGTGGCAAAAGGGAGTAGATACAGATATGTTTAGACCCAGTTTAGCATCTACTGCCATGCGTAGCCGCCTCTCCCAAGGTCATCCCGAAGCCCCCCTACTACTGTATGTGGGGAGAGTCTCCGCAGAAAAAGAAATAGAGCAAATTAAACCAGTATTAGAGGCAATTCCCGAAGCACGTTTGGCGATTGTGGGAGATGGTCCTCATCGAGAAACTCTAGAAACTCATTTTGCTGACACGGCTACCAATTTTGTCGGCTATCTCCAGGGTTTAGAACTAGCTTCTGCTTATGCCTCCGCTGACGCCTTTGTTTTTCCCTCTCGTACTGAAACTCTGGGTTTAGTTCTCCTAGAAGCTATGGCCGCAGGTTGTCCGGTAGTAGCTGCCTGTTCGGGAGGTATTCCTGATATTGTTACCGATGGAGTTAATGGTTATATGTTTGACCCTCAAGACCCCCTCGGCGCCGTTAACGCTACTCAAAAACTTCTGAATACCGAATTTACTGCTAAAGAAGAACTCCGTAATCATGCCCGTTTAGAAGCTGAAAAATGGGGTTGGAGTGCTGCTACCCAACAGTTATGTGACTACTATCAGGATGTAGTTGAGCTTAACTCTCTATCTTCTGCTGCTTAATAAGTAAATAGTGTGTTATAGCAACAGACGGGTTTATTTCATAACCGGATTTGGTATCACCCCGTCAGTCTGGTGCGTTACGGGCTTCGCCCTAACACACCCTACAACTACTGTTGGGTTATCTCCTTGCCCAACCTACAGGCTACAGGCTACCTTCAAAACTCATTACTCATTACTCATTACTCATTACTCATCTAGCGGTGCGTTACGGGCTTCGCCCTAACACACCCTACAACTACAACTACTTTTATACTGTTGGGTTATCTCCCTGCCCAACCTACAGGTTACTACCTTCTTACTTCAAAACTCATTACTCATTACTCATTACTCATTACTCATTACTCATCTAGCGGTGCGTTACGGGCTTCGCCCTAACACACCCTACAACTA
>NZ_JALKVM010000373.1:0-6297 GCF_057440575.1 Johannesbaptistia floridana | reverse complement strand
CAATCAACAGTTTCGCTATTTCTGTGTTTTGATTCTGCACAGCATAAAGTAGTGGTGTGTTGCCATCCTTATTCTGAGCATTAACATCAGCTTTATGGTCAATCAACAGTTTCGCTATTTCTGTGTTTTGATTCTGCACAGCATAAAGTAGTGGAGTGTGGCCATTCTTATCCTGAGCATTAACATCAGCGCTCTGGTCAATCAACAGTTTCGCTATCTCTATGTTGTTACGATATATAGTATAAAACATTGGTGTGAAGCCATCCTTATCTTGAGCATTAACATCAGCGCCATTTTCAATCAACAGTTTCGCTATTTCTGTGTTGTTACTGTTTATAGCATAATGTAGTGGAGTGAGGCGATGTTTATCTTGAGCATTAACATCAGCACCCTGGTCAATTAATAGCTTGAGTATTTCTTCATCATCTATATGGCAGAGAATTACAGGCTTAGTATCACGATAACTAATCTTAACCTTAGAGTTAGCATCCCCTCCATCTAAAATATACTCTTTGACTATCTGTTTTGAATAGCAAAAACTACTTGGTAATTTATTGGGAAATACCCCATACAATTTATCAACGATTGTTACTCCTACACCTATTAAAGATATCGCCATTACCCCCACTGCTAATCCTCTTCCTGTTTTTCTGGTAAATAATGACCGCACTTTCCCTACTTTGGGTTTATTTAATGCTAATAATGCAAATTGAGCACTTTTAAAGCGATTATCTACATCTGGGTCTAATATTTTCTCTAACCACCACAATAACTCAGGAGATACTTTTACTTTATCTTCTAAATCTAGTTTGAGGCTATTATGGCTAAATACTGTGGGCTCACTGTGGGTTAACAGATATAATAATGTTGCTCCTAAACCATATAAATCTGTTTGGGGGAGAGATTTGCCTACAAATTGTTCTGGAGCCATATATCCATAAGTTCCTACTACCGTACTGCCTCGCATCATCGTACTGTAGTAAGTGTTTTGTACTGAACCAAAATCTACTAAATATATTTTCCCTTCCTTAGTGCGTAACAAGTTCTGTGGTTTAATATCCCGATGAATCACGGGGGGGTCTAAATTATGTAAATATTGGAAAATTTCTAATACTTGTTGGGCAATATCTCTGACTTCGGCTTCACTGGTGCGCCATCCTTGTTTTACCCATTCTGAGAGGGATTTACCTGGGGCTAATTCTTGCACTATGAGAAAAATTTCCTGTTGTTGTGGTTTATCACCGCAAAAGTCAATATATTTGGGTATATTATCATGGTCTAATTGGGCTAAAACCTTGGCTTCTCTTTCTAAGAGTTCCCAGGTTTTCCATTGTTGTATTGCCTGCCAAGGGAGTATTTTTAGGGCTACTTCGGTGTTAGTTTTCAGGTCAAGTGCTTTGTAAGTGGTAGCATGGTTTCCTTGGCCTAAAACACTAATTATTTGGTAGCGTTGAGCGATAATTTCAGGGGATACAAAATTAGTAGTCATAGGCTGATAACTAGTATATTTTTCAATTGTATCAAGTAATATTAAATGGTGCGTTACTAAGTTTGACACTGTAAGATAATCCTGGTCTCGGTATCTTCATTCCTCTTAGAGCCAATAACCAGTACTCTAGTACCAAATTATCCTCTTCTCAAAATTGATTTATTTGATATCTAAATAGACATTAGCGAGCACCATGGTCAATCAACAGTTTCACTATTTCTGTTTTGTTATATCTAGTAGCATAGCGTAGTGGGGTCTTGCCATACTTATTCTGAGCATTAACATCAGCGCCCTGGTCAATCAACAGTTTCGCTATTTCTGCATTATTACTGAAAGTAGTATAAACCAGTGGGGTGTTGCCATCCTTATTCTGAGCATTAACATCAGCACCATGCTCAATCAACAGTTTCGCTATTTCTGTGTCGTTACGCCAAGTAGCTTTATGTAGTGGTGTTTGGCCATAATTATTCTCAGCATTAACATCAGCGCCATTGTCAATCAACAGTTTAAGCATTTCTTCATCATCTATATAGCAGAGAATTAGAGGCTTAGTATCACCATGACTAATCCTAACTCTCAAGTTAGGATCCCCTCCATCTAAAATATAGTCTCTAACTATCTGTTTTGAATAGCAAAAATTACTTACTAATTGATTGGGAAATACCCCATACAATTTATCAACGATTGTTACTCCTACACCTATTAGAGATATCGCCATTACCCCCACTGCTAACCCTATTCCCGTTTTTCTGGTAAATAATGACCGCACTTTCCCCACTTTGGGTTTATTTAAGGCTAATAATGCCTCCTCAGCACTTTTAAAGCGATTATCTACATCTGGGTCTAATATTTTCTCTAACCACCACAATAACTCAGGAGATACTTTTACTTTATCTTCTAAATCTAGTTTGAGGCTATTATGGCTAAATACTGTGGGCTCACTGTGGGTTAACAGATATAATAATGTTGCTCCTAAACCATATAAATCTGTTTGGGGGAGAGATTTGCCTACAAATTGTTCTGGAGCCATATATCCATAAGTTCCTACTACCGTACTGCCTCGCATCATCGTACTGTAGTAAGTGTTTTGTACTGAACCAAAATCTACTAAATATATTTTCCCTTCCTTAGTGCGTAACAAGTTCTGTGGTTTAATATCCCGATGAATCACGGGGGGGTCTAAATTATGTAAATATTGGAAAATTTCTAATACTTGTTGGGCAATATCTCTGACTTCGGCTTCACTGGTGCGCCATCCTTGTTTTACCCATTCTGAGAGGGATTTACCTGGGGCTAATTCTTGCACTATGAGAAAAATTTCCTGTTGTTGTGGTTTATCACCGCAAAAGTCAATATATTTGGGTATATTATCATGGTCTAATTGGGCTAAAACCTTGGCTTCTCTTTCTAAGAGTTCCCAGGTTTTCCATTGTTGTATTGCCTGCCAAGGGAGTATTTTTAGGGCTACTTCGGTGTTAGTTTTCAGGTCAAGTGCTTTGTAAGTGGTAGCATGGTTTCCTTGGCCTAAAACACTAATTATTTGGTAGCGTTGAGCGATAATTTCAGAGGATACAAAATTAGTAGTCATAGCTTGATAACTAGTATATTCTTCAATTGTATCAAGTAATCTCAAGTCCGTTTAATTAGTTATCATTTAGGATATTGAGCAAATACTTAAAAACTCTCTTTCTCCCTGCTCCCGTGCTCCGGTGCTCCCTGCTCCGGTGCTGTTTTAATTGTAAGTATATAAGCGGACATGATATAATCTGAGATGGTGCGTTTAAATTTCTGGTGCGTTACACTTCGTTAACGCACCCTACGAATTTTAACTAAATTAGCTGGAAAAAAAGTTTATTTATTTAGTGGTTAAAAAGATTTGTGCCCCTCAAGCGATCGCCAAAACCGTAAGTATAAATACTTAAAATGCTATAAGACCATTGCTAGTGTCATAAATTAAACGGACTTGATATTATCAGGAAATTATGACATAATTTAGTAGCAGATAATCTTAGATGGTGCGTTACGGGCTTCGCACGCTTCACACCCTACAACTAATATAATGTTGGGTTTCGTGACCAAGGGCCCAACCTACAGGCTACTACTTTTATAGTGTTGGGTTTCGTGCCTCAACCCAACCTACAGGCTACAGGCTTACTTCAAAACTCATTACTCATCTAACGCACCCTACGAATTTTGAAGTTTATATTTTTGTTGTTGATTTTTGATTACAATAAGGATGTGACCTTTAACTAAATTAGAGTAACTTGCCAATTGAAAACTAAGTATAGTTTATTAATAATAGTAATATTGGGAACAATTACCGGAATGACTTACTTTTATAATTGGAGTATGGCAATCCTGGTTACTTTTGTCCTCGCTTACCTGACAAAAGGATCTAGAGTAACATCATCCTTAAAACATAAATCAAAAAATTAGCCCAACAGGCGATCGCCAAAAACCACCAATGCAGTTAAACTTTAAACAAGTTTCTCTAGAAGCCATAGATTGGCAAAAATTAGCCCAAGCCTATCTTAGTTACTCCTCTAAACGCAAGTTAGCAGAATCTGGCTTTAATGACTATCTGGGAATTGGTGGCTATCCCAAAATACCCAGACAGTTATACTTGAGAGAATATCAGCGTCAAGCTGTAGCTAATTGGCTAAGTCATCGCGGTCGAGGTACTCTAAAAATGGCTACTGGTAGCGGTAAAACTATTACAGCTTTAGCCATAACTACAGAACTATATGAGAAAATAGGTTTACAAGTACTTTTAGTAATTTGTCCCTATCGCCACCTAGTTACTCAGTGGTCAGAAGAATGTCAAAAGTTTAATTTAGAACCAATTTTAGCCTTTGAAAGTGTATACAATTGGCAAAGTCAATTGCAATGTCAACTATACAACGTTACAGCAGAACAACAAACATTTTTAACGATTATTACTACCAACTCTACCTTTATTAGCGAAGGTTTTCAGTCACAAATAAAATTTTTACCGCCGCGTACCCTAATTGTAGGAGATGAGGTACATAACTTAGGGTCTCCTCGCTTAGAAACCTGTTTACCCCAAAATATCGGTTTAAGACTAGGTTTATCAGCAACACCAGAAAGATACTTTGACGAAGAAGGGACAGAGTCAATTATGGCCTACTTTGGGGAGATACTGCAACCAGAATTTACCCTAGGAGATGCTATAGCCAAAGGAGCGTTAGTACCCTATAAATATTATCCCATTTTTGTAGAATTAACAGAATCAGAAGCTCATTTATACTCAAAACTAACTAAGCGTATCGGTTGGGCGATGTATAGGGATAATGATATCAATAATAACGAGACATTAACATCATTGTTGATGCAGCGCTCCCGCCTAGTAGGCGCCGCTGCCAATAAAATACCCGCCTTAAGGGAGTTAATGCAACAACGTTTAAATACAAGTCACACTCTCTTCTACTGTGGAGATGGAAATGTGAAACTAGATGATACATCTACCTTATCTCAATTAGAAGCAGTTACTAGTCTTCTCGGCAGAGAATTAGGCTATCGAGTTAATACCTATACAGCGATTACTCCCATTGCCACGCGCCATAAGTTACAAGAAGAATTTAAAAAAGGAGAATTACAGGGTTTAGTAGCAATTCGCTGTTTAGATGAAGGAGTAGATATTCCTGCCATTAAGAATGCTGTTATCTTAGCTAGTACAGGCAATCCTCGTCAATTTATCCAACGTCGCGGGCGGATTTTACGCCCCTATCCAGGGAAACAAGAAGCAACCCTATTTGATATGATTGTGATGCCTCCCGAATTAGATAGAGATGCCTTACAGGTAGAAAAAACTTTACTACGCAAAGAGTTTAAACGGTTTCTCGAATTTGCCGAATTAGCAAAAAATGGACCTGAAGCCTGTGTTAAACTTTCCTGGTTAGCTGCTAAATACGGAATTGAGTTAAACAGTGATGATGATGTATTGAGATAATCAAGTAACTATGGCAAAACTAGAAGAACTTACCAAGGGAACAGTAGTAGAAGGCATTCTCCCTAACCAGAGAGTAACAGTTATTAACATCGAGTGGCATGGAAGCGATGTAGTGGAACTGACATTCAAAGATGGTCAAGGTAACCCCCATACTGAACTACTGTTGAGGGATAGAGAAGCAGCAATAGCGATCGCCAAAGAAGGACTACCCTGGTGCTTCGATGGAGATGGTGTCCGACTCAGGCTAGTATCAGAAGCCCACCGCATCAAACTAGCTCATCTTTTTGACTCCCACCTAGCTGTACACACCTCCCTAGTAGACCCCCTACCTCACCAGATTATGGCGGTATACAATGAGATGCTCTCACGCCAGCCTCTACGCTATATGCTTGCAGATGACCCCGGCGCCGGAAAAACCATCATGGCGGGTCTTTTGATTCGAGAATTATTGATTAGAGGGGACCTGCAAAGATGCCTGATTGTTTGTCCTGGAAGTCTGGCTATCCAATGGCAAGATGAACTAGATCAGAAATTTCACCTCCCCTTTGAGATTCTTACCAATAACCGTATCGAAGCCGCACGCACAGGTAACGCCTTAGCAGAAATGTCCCTAGTTATAGCTCAACTAGATAAACTCAGCCGCAACGATGATTTAAAAGCCAAGCTTCAACAAACTGAATGGGATTTAATAGTATGTGATGAAGCCCATAAAATGTCAGCATCCTTCTTTGGGGGAGAAATCAAAGAAACCAAACGATATAAACTCGGGAAACTCCTATCAACAATCACCGCTTCTAAAAATCTACTCAAATTTACTCAAACAGCAAAATAAGACAGA
>NZ_JALKVM010000372.1:0-6328 GCF_057440575.1 Johannesbaptistia floridana | reverse complement strand
GTGTTTGATTTCGCTTGGCTTCTCTTTCTTTTTCTTTGATTATCACTAATAGTTTAAGAAGACAATCAGTAATTTCTTTTTCATCAACCGCATTACGATAAGGTTCAAACAGAGAGGGAGTAGACTCAGATCTTGCATCTTTAGCAAAAGCTACTGGTGATGGTTGAGTAATGAGTAATGAGTAATGAGTAATGAGTTAAAGAATTAATGCTAAACGCTTAAAAATTGATTCTCGCCTGTTGGTCAATTTCTGTACTTTTGTATTTGCGTGCTTTGATATGAGTAGAAGCTAATTTCCTGAGAATCCCTAATGATGAGGTACTTGTTTAGCTACTACTACTTCACCATAAGGTGATAATAATTGTTCTAAATAGTCTTTGCTGAATTGATCGTAAATGAATCTAGTCAATTTTTGTTCTTTAAGGCTTATTTATCACTGTCTCATTAAGATTATCATGGGTTTATCTCTGTTGACTAGGCAGTTTTCCCAGATGGCGATCGCTATTTAAAGAAAGAAAAGTTAAAACAGAGAAGGCGATCGCCATTTTGGTTCCACACATATTTACAACTAGTCATGTAATGCCAATATCAATCAAAGTTAGATTTTTCTATCTTCTCTAAAGCAGAGAAAACCTCTATCTACAGTGCGATCGTATTTCTTATTTCCACCAGCGACAAACATCATTAATAGCTGTTTTTACGGCTCTTAAGGCTTCAATTCCTCCAAATTTGATAATTAAAGGAGCTAATGGAGAGATATTTTCTAAAAAATGAGAGCGATTAAGACTAGCCAGAGTATGAAGCATTTTTGTGAATAATGATATCTCAACAGGTAGAGAAGTAAATCTAACAACTAACTCCTGTAACGCCGTAGCTCGGGAGTATTCATCTCCAATGCCTCGGGCGGCTTCTAAGGCAGAGGGTAACAACTCAGGGGGTAAATGGGGGGCTAACCCTGATAAGGCTTCTGCTCGGTAGTCTTCATCTCCAATGCCTCCGGCGGCTTCTAAGGCGACTGGTAACAATTCACGAGGTAAATGGGGGGCTAACCCTGATAAGGCTTCTGCTCGGTTGTATTCATCCCCAATCCCGAGGGCGGCTTCTAATGCGGACGGTAACAACTCAGGAGGTAAATGGGGGGCTAACCCTGATAAGGCCGAAGCTCGTTCGTGTTCATATCCAATGCCTCGGGCCGCTTCTAATGCGGAGGGTAACAATTCAGGTAAATGGGGGGCTAACCCTGATAAGGCCCAAGCTCGGTAGTCTTCATTTCTAATGCCTCGGGCGGCTTCTAATGCGGAGGGTAACAATTCACGAGGTAAATGGGGGGCTAACCCTGATAAGGCCCAAGCTCGGGAGGATTCATCTCCAATGCCTCGGGCGGCTTCTAAGGCGACTGGTAACAATTCACGAGGTAAATGGGGGGCTAACCCTGATAAGGCTTCTGCTCGGGAGTATTCTCTCCAAATGCCTCCGGCGGCTTCTAATGCGGAGGGTAACACTTCGGGGAAATGGGGGGCTAACCCTGATAAGGCCCAAGCTCGGTTGTATTCATATCCAATGCCTCGGGCGGCTTCTAAGGCGACTGGTAACAATTCACAAGGTAAATGGGGGGCTAACCCTGATAAGGCCGTAGCTCGGTAGTCTTCTCTCCCAATGCCTCGGGCGGCTTCTAATGCGGACGGTAACAATTGACGAGGTAAATGGGGGGCTAACCCTGATAAGGCTTCTGCTCGGTTGTATTCATCCCCAATCCCGAGGGCGGCTTCTAATGCGGACGGTAACAACTCAGGAGGTAAATGGGGGGCTAACCCTGATAACGCCTCTGCTCGGTCGTCTTCAAACTCAAGACCGCGGGCGGCTTCTAATGCGGAGGGTAACAATTCTGGTAAATGGGGGGCTAACCCTGATAAGGCCCTAGCTCGCCAGTATTCATCTCCAATGCCTCGGGCCGCTTCTAAGGCATCGGGTAACAACTCAGGGGGTAAATGGGGGGCTAACCCTGATAAGGCTTCTGCTCGGTTGTATTCATTATTAATACTTCTGGCTATTTCTAAAGCAGATGGTAATAAAGAAGGAGGAAGATATTTAACAATCGCCTTTAATCCTCTAGCTTGAGCCCCTGAATCTTGGTTTTGCCTGATATAAGCCAGTCCTCGTGCTGGTATCCAGACTTCTTTTTCTACTAAGGCGGCTATTAACTCTGGTTTAATATTCCCTACCAAACTATTCACAGATGTCAGTATTAAAGCATAACGAAACTGTAAACTAATTGATTCGGTTGGATTGTTATCAAAGGTTGCTTCTGCTAGTTGCCAAGCTTTTGATACATCTTTGATGAAAAGAGCGGTTTTACCTTGTTTTTCACATTGACTGTACCAACCGTTAGTTCCACTAGAGTTTTCTTCTCTCAGTAATTGATGAATCTCTTCAATTTTTTCAGCTTTTTCAAAATGCCAGATTAATTGGTTATAAATATAACCATCATCGTTTAAACTTTGCCATAAGCCGTTTTTAGTTTGTTTTCGATAACCTTCTAATAATCGTTGATGGGCTTGAGGAAGAGATAAGCCTAATCCTGGTAATTGCCAGTCTTCATCAGGTTGTGTAGGCGATTGAACTAAATTACGTGCTAAATCGTGTAACAAATCATGTAGACGATAATTAGTTCCTTCTTCACTGGACACACCTAGTAATAATAAGGCTTTATTTCGTAAATATTCCAGAGTCTGTTGAGCCTTATTTTCCTGACAATCCCACAAAGTTGCTGCCATCTTGGCTGTGATGGTCACATCATCTGGTAATATTCCCAACCAAGCAAATTGTTGCAATCTTTCAGTCGATAATCTTTTTAAACTGAGGTTAAACGAGGCTATTAAACTAAACTGTTGGCGTTTTTCTTCACTACTAGCCTCTTCAGGTTCTATCCTATTTAATATGGCTAACTCTGCTTCTAAATCTGATAACAATTCATCCCAGGTGAATCCTTCCGTTATTTGAGCTGCTGCTAATTCTAAAGCTAGGGGTAAATATCCTACTGTTTTGGCTAAAGTTTCAGCCTGTTCACGTTCTTCACTGGTTAGCTGATTAGTTAAACAGTTGGTTAATAACTCCAGAGATTGTTCTGGAGTCATGATGTCTAAATCATAACGAATTGCTCCTTTGACCGGGGCTTCCCTCGTAGTAACTAAAACTTGACATCTTTTTCCCACAACTTGAAAAGGTTCTACATCTTCAGGATTCCAAAGGTCATCAACCACTATTAAGGCTTTTTTATCTGCTAGTAGGGTTCTTAGTTGTAAAGTTGCTGCATCCACATTTGTTGGTTTAAAATCATAATCTCCTAATGCTTGTATCCAACCATGGAGAAATGAGAGGATATCTGGTTGTTGACCTAGGGTTGCCCAAAAAATACCATCAGGGAAGTTTGATTGAACTTCTCTGTCATAGGCTAAAGCTGCGGCTAAGATTGATTTACCAATGCCTCCTAAGCCATAGATGGCACTAATCACTAGTGTTCCATTTGCGGCTGTTTCTGGAGATAGGAGACTGTTTTTTAATTTATCCCTGACCAATGGACGTTGGACAAAGTTACTTGGTAAAGGCGGGGCTTGATTACGATAGTAACTCAATTTTACCTCCCTGAGAGACTAGTAATAGATTTATTGTAGCATCAACAAACCCGAGACGTTGGACAAAGTATAGTGTTGGGTTTCGTGACCTCAACCCAACCTACAGGCTTCAAAACTTCAAGACTTCAAAACTCATTACTCATTACTTATTACTCATTACTCATGTTTGGTGCGTTACGGGCTTCGCCCTAGCACACTACAAATACAACTACTTGTATAGTGTTGGGTTATCTCCCTGCCCAACCTACAGGCTACTGGCTACCTTCTTACTTCAAAACTCATTACTCATTACTCATTACTCATTACTCATTACTCATCTAGCGGTGCGTTACGGGCTTCGCCCTAACACACCCTACAACTACAACTACTTTTATAGTATAAAATAATAAATAAGTAAATAAACACCACTAAACTACTAATATAATGTTGGGTTATCTCCCTGCCCAACCTACAGGCTACTGGCTACCTTCTTACTTCAAAACTCATTACTCATTACTCATTACTCATTACTCATGTTTGGTGCGTTACGGGCTTCGCCCTAACACACCCTACTCATACTTTTTTATAGAGGATATTTAATAACCGGATGCGCGTATAATTCTCCCCCTCTCCCCATCTCCCCCTTCCTGGTTTAAAGTAAATAGTGTCAATTATTGAAAAACCTTGCTAAAATATTTAAAGTAAATCATGTTTCTCATTCCAGGAACACCTAGTTATTTTTAACTATTTTTATCTTGATAGGCTTTAATTTTATCATAAAGATTGGCCACAGTTTCTTGTTTAAAAAGTTTATCTTTTAGTTTGAGATAATCTCCTTCTCCAAGATGACAAGCCGCCACAAAATGAATCACTTTTGAGAGTTCCAAATGATTCATTAAGGTTTCTAAGCCTTCTTGTAAAATTTGCTGTTCTTTATTAACTTTAATGGTCATCTTCTATCTCCAAAATAAAATCAACTGGATTTAAGGTTTTAGTCGGTAGTCCTTTACAGCGATTAATTAAACGCTGATCACAAGTAATGAAATAATCACTTTTTGAAGCTTCAGCCGAGGCAACATGAAGAGCATCAATTGGCTTTATTCCTTGTTTTTCCAATTCTTCAGCTCTCTGTTTAATGTTTTCATTAATAGGTTGTTTAATGCCAGCCTTATCTAAATATCGATTCATTGTTTGTTGTTTAATAGGATAAGGATTTTGACTATTTTCATACTCTAAAACCGCTGAATTAACTAACTCAACTAAATCAGCTTCTACCATTTGCAAAATGATAATAACTGCTTGAGTTTCTAGATGAATTTTAGGCTGTGTTTGTTCATCAAAAGGACGATTATAAATACTTGTATCTAAATAAATCCTCATCTTTTCTCATCATAAAATCCTCGAAACATATCATCATTTCCAGTTTGATAAAACTCTAGGGCAAAATTTATATTAACAATTATAAACTAAATAATATCAATTATTGAAAAACTTTGCTAAAATTTTTAAAGTAAATTATGTCATTTATTATTTACTTTCTTCCGAGTAAGTCGGGGCTAAATACAGTTATTATGACACTATCTACCAAAAATATAGCGTTTATCAGACTCATGAGGTACATAAAAATCAGCATAGCAGCATAGCTGCCTCTCTTGCCTCTCTTGCCTCAAAGCGATAACCTTTCTCACCAGTATGAGAATTGCTATAGAAGTAAAAGCAAGCTAAAACTCAGATTTATATAATGATGAAATTATCTAGAAGAAATTTTTTTAACTTAACAGCAGCTAGTGCAGGTAGTATAGTATTAGCTTCTTCATTAGAAAAATTTTATCAACGAATAGCCAGGGGAGAATCAATTGATAGTGGAGGTTTCGGACAACTCCAAAGAGATCCCCAAAAGATCATTGATTTACCTCCTGGATTCAAATATAGTTGGTTTTCCGCCACAGGAGAAGTAATGAGTGATGGGACGCGAGTACCACCGGGTCATGATGGCATGGCAACTTTTAAGGGAAATAACGGGGAAACTATCTTAATACGCAATCATGAATTAACTCCAGAACACAAACTAGGAGTAGTAGCCAATAATAGCAATAAATACGATGTTGTTAGTAAAGGAGGGACAACAACCATAATAATTGATAAAAATCGCCGTCTTAAACAGCATTTTGTATCTTTAGCGGGAACTAATCGTAATTGCGCGGGAGGAAAAACTAGGAGGGGAAGTTGGATTAGTTGTGAAGAAGATGTTTCTACCCCAGATACGGCCAAGGTTAGTAAAAAACACGGTTATAATTTTGAAGTAGAAATAGATAAACCCTCCTATTCAGCAATACCTCTAGTAGCCATGGGCAGATTTAAACATGAGGCGATCGCCCAAGACCCCGAAACAGGTTACATTTACCAAACAGAAGATCAAGTGGATAGCTGTTTTTATCGATTTCGCCCCACAAATCCTGATAATTTGGCACAAGGAGGAGTTTTAGAAGCCTTAACTATTCCTGAAATGCCGAAAGTCGATACTAGTACCAATTTCCCCCAAGGTAAACCTCAATCTGTAGCTTGGGTAGAAATAGAACAAGTAGACCCAAATGAAGATACTGTGCGCTACGAAGCGCAATCTAAAGGCGCGGCAATCTTTCGCCGGGGTGAAGGGACTTGTTGGGGCTAAATACAGTTGAAAAATATTTACTCATTACTGCTAAAACTTGCTCATT
>NZ_JALKVM010000371.1:0-49353 GCF_057440575.1 Johannesbaptistia floridana | reverse complement strand
TAGGTAATCTATTTATATTTCTCTCAAAATTTCCTAATTTAGTTGTTACGTATAAGCCAAATTTATCTTCAAGAATTGGCGGCACTCTAAATTTAAGAATATTGCCATCCCATTGAGATATTTGATTGCCACAGGTTTCATCTTTTGACCCTACTACAAATACGTTGCCTCTAGGTACACAAACTCTTATAGTACTTATTTTTAACCGAGCTATCTTCTTTTTTAAATGCTCTACATAACGCTTTTTATTATGAACTAAGAAACGAAGATGATTTAAATTTGTTTTTTTAAATTTTAATGAAGTGGACAAAGGCATTTTACAGCTAGTTCGGTAATTTTGCCAATTAGGTACCTTTTTCCCTTTTACTTTTTTAGTTTTAGCGTAAAATTTATTGGTTTGTTTAATTAGTTTTGTTTTACGTTTTAACCAAGTCTGTGCTGAAATTAATTTACCTTTATTGTGTTTTATATAGTCTTTTCTAGATTCAATTGCTGAACCTACTTGTCCTTGAGCGTCTGCTATTATTCCATTGGCGTGACGCTTTAAAAGTTGGTATTTATTTTGTAAGTAACTGTTCCATTTTGATTGGTCAAACTTTACTTGATTTAACCATTTCTTAAAGAGGGGACAATAATAACCTAGACAATTTATTAAATGATTTACTGTTTCACAAACTGCTTCTCTATAAATAGGCTCATAAGCTGTTAAAAACATCTCAAAACTAGTAAAGCCCAAAGTATTTAACTCGTTTATTGGTGTTGGCAATGCTTTGACATAACTTAGGGTATTAGATTTTTTTTTCACCATCATAAACAACCACTTAAGTATTAATATTATATCATTGCTCAAGCAAGTGAGGTACATTTTCTATTCCCTGTTCCCTCAATCCGTTAACCTGTGTACTTCAGTAGACTAAAAAACGCCATAGCATTTTTCGGACTCATGAGGTTGTACCTAACTCCAGCAAAGCTGCCTCCTGCCTCTGGGAGCCTCAAAAGGATAACCTTTGTACCTCACCAGTATGAGAATTGCTATATATCATTGCTAAACAATAGTTGGTCTATATTTTCTCTTTTAGCGCACTAAACGACTTATAATCAAGGGGAAAACACAGTAATTATGTCTCAATTATCCCTTTGTCCCTAATTGTCAACCAACTAAAACTTACCCATTATGACTATTTAGCTAATCAAATGAGCAAGTTTTAGCAGTAATGAGTAAATATTTTTCAACTGTATTTAGCCCCATATCTTGCAAAGGTATACCAATTTTTAAGCGTTGAGCATCAATTCTTTAACTCATTACTTCAAAACTTCAAGACTTCAAAACTTCTTACTCGTTACTCATTACTCCAAAACTCCAAAACCCATTACTCCAAAACTCCAAGACTTCAAGACTTCTTACTTCAAGACGTCTTACTCATTACTCATTACTCATTACTCATTACTTCAAAACTCACTATTCATCCACAACCAGTAACATTAGGTAAAGATGCAAGATCTGAGTTACGATGATTTCGGCAATTTAATAGTAAAAGTGCTTCCTTTGCCAATCTCACTGTGTACCTCCAGACTGCCATGATGAACTAAAGCTATTGCCAAGGCAATAGCCAACCCAAGTCCAGAACTACCTCGACTTTGAGAACGGGCTTTATCTACACGATAAAAGCGGTCAAAGATGTATTTTTGGTCTTTTTTAGCAATACCAATTCCCGTATCCTCAACAGTGATTATTACATCATTGGACTCTTTTACAATACTCAGTGTCACTTTTCCCCCCTTAGGGGTGTATTGAATAGCGTTATTAACTAAATTAGCAATCAAGCGATATAACTGTTGGCGATCGCCAAAGACTTGAGTTAGGGGAGATACTTTAATGTGAGAAATCAGCTCAATTTCTGAAGCCATTGCCAAAGCGGCTAAATCTTCTTCTATCTCAATAATTAGGTCAGTCAAAGCGACTTTTTCTTTTTTGTTATGAGAAATGTTACTATTTAACTCTCCATCAATACGACATAGAGTTAATAAATCTGCAACCAAGTAGGATAACCTTTTATTCTGTCTCAAAATACTTTTTAGAGTATCTTTGGCTTGATTCTCAGGGAGATTAGGCAGCATCAGAGAGGATTGAGTCATTGCTTGAATAGCTGCCAAAGGAGTTCTTAATTCATGGGCAGCATCAGCAGTAAACTGTTGCATCTGCTGATAAGATTGATAAATAGGGCGTATAGCTAACCCTGATAACCACCAACTCGTACCAGCTACCAATAACACCACTAGAGGAACTCCTAGCCAAAGTAAAAACCTGAGATTTTTAACATAGGTATCAAAATCTTGGAGACTTCTACCAACTTGAAGATAGCCCCAGTCTTCACCTGAGCGAGTATGCAATACATAAGAAATTTGTAGATAACTAATGCCTTCAGTATCGGTTAATGTTTCCCACTTTTGTTGACTAGAAACTTGAGGTACTTGTGGCTGTATGCCTGCTACTGCCAGTAAACCTTGAGACAAATCGAGTAGACGCAAATAATATTTATCTTGTTCAATTACTCCTACCCTAAAAGAGCGAAAGGGATTTGATTTATAGCACCTTGTTTGTACAATGCAAGTATTAGGTAATAATTCCTCTACTTCCGGCTCTATTTTTTCTGGTTCCTTGAGAATAGGTAAGAGACTATCGTGAAGAGTTCCTGCTACTGATTCTAATTCTTGGTTAATACTAATACGATAAGCTTGGATAATGGCCTCATAAAATCCCAAGCCAAAAATTAAGAGAACTATACTTAGTATTCCTGCATACCAGCTTGCTAATTGCCAGCGTGCTCGTGAAAAAAGTTTATTTGGTTTCACATTTAAAGTTTAGCTGAAAAAATTTTTAATTATGGTTGATGTTGGAAACGATAACCCAGTCCATACACAGTTTCTAACATTTTATCGCACCCATATTTAGTTAGTTTACGTCGTAGTAAACATACCTGTGCTGCCACTACATTACTAGCTGGTTCTGTGCCAAATTCCCATAGTTGTTCTAAAAGCTGGTCACTGGTTACAATTTGTTGAGGATGCTGCATAAAATACTCCAGTAGTTGAAATTCCTTTTTAGTCAGCAATACTTGTATTTCCCCTAATTCTTGCTGTAGCCAAAAAGTGTTTGTCTCATAATCTAAGCTAAGATTGCCCACCTGCAATCTTTTGGGTTGAAGTTGAGGAGAGCGCCTATGTAAAGCTCTCAATCGTGCTAACAGTTCTGGCATATCAAAAGGTTTAACTACATAATCATCTGCGCCTGCATCCAAACCAGCTATTTTATCCTCCATACTATCTTTTGCTGTCAGTATCAATATAGGCAATGGTTTTTGTTGTTGCCTAACTCGCTTGATTAAATCAAGTCCTGAGATTCCCGGCAATAGCCAATCAAAAATTCCCAGATGATATTCTTTGAGATTGAAGTAATCCCAAGCTTCAAGACCATCTAAGGCCCAATCCACAAGGTAATTGCTTTGATTGAGACTTTGCTTGATTGCTGCCCCTAAATCTGGTTCATCTTCAACTAGTAATATTTTCATACAAGACATTGATTTTATAGTTTTTTGAGGTTGCTTGGTGTGCGGCTCAACTTTTATCTTTCATTAAATCATGAATTTATTAAATAGGTGTAATTTTTAGTAATTTCATACTGATTTAATGTTCTTCTGTTAACTTTGATAACAGTTAAGACAAAATCATCCAGACTTACCCATGACTGAAAATTCGACAAATACTCAGGGAGAAATGTCAGATGACCAGGAGAAATTATACTCAGATCCTCTAAAGTCTGACACTGCTAAAAAAGAAATTTCATCTCTCAATTCAGTTACTCAAAAAGAACTGAGAGAAAATTCAGGTTCATTTAGCCCGGTAAAAGTCTTACTAGGTCTGGGAGTCTTCGCTTTGCTAACAGGAAATATTTTGGTTTTGACCAATCATCTAAAACCTTCTACCTCAATGGCAGGGATGGAAGGAATGGATCATAGCAATATGTCTCACGATGAGATGATGGCAGTGGATGGTTCATTTAATCCTAATCCAGTCAAGGTAGAAATAATCAAACCCCAGGTTTTAGAAGCCAGCGTTAGCTATACAGGGACAATTAAACCTTATGAAGAGATTATAGTTTATCCCCGTGTAGCAGGACAATTAACCAAATACTCTGTTTATCCAGGCGATCGCGTTACTGTAGAACAGCCAATAGCTGTTTTAGATGCTTCAGAATTGAGCATAGAGGTAGCTAGGGCAACAGCAGAAGTCAACAGAATGGAAACAGACTTAGAAATGAGCCAGATTGAGATAGAAGAACAAAAAAGCGCAATCGTGCAGATTGAAGCCGATTTAGACTATCTCAACCTCAAAAAAGACAGATTCGCAAGTCTGGTTCAAGAGGGAGTGATTTCTCAAGATGAGTTTGATGTTGTCAATAGTGAAGTCAAAAGTAAAGAAGCTAGTCTGAGACAATCACAAGTAAAATTAGCGCGACTAGAGGCACAGGTTAAGAGCGCTCAAGCTAACCTTGTTCAAAGTAAGGCTAATCTGGATACAGCTAAGGTTATAGAGGGGTACACAATTGTTAAGTCGCCAATTTCTGGGATTATACAACAACGTCATGTGGATCCTGGGGTAGTAGTTCAACCGACTATGGGTATTGTTACAATTGGTAACTACAATCAGGTACGCTTACAGGCTAATGTGGCACAAAGAGACGCTATGAATATTCGTATGGGATCTCCCGTAATTGCCATCATTCCTGATAGTGACATTCCACCCGTTCAAGGTAAAATTACCAGCATCTTTCCCCAAGCTAATAGTGAAACTCGGACGGTAACAGTAGAAGCAGTGATTGATAATCCTGAAGAACAACTACTTTCAGGAAAGTTTATCGAAATGAAAATTATCACCGTGAGTAAACCAAAGGCGATTACCATTCCTCAACAGGCAGTAGTGGAATTTCAAGAGCAACCCTCAGTTTGGGTGGTTGAAGGAGATACGGTAAAAATCAAACCTGTTACCTTGGGAATGTTAACAGGAGATAGAATAGAAGTCACAAGTGGTTTAGAATCAGGAGAAGCAGTAGTAATTTTAGGGCAATCTCGATTAGTAGAAAATGCTTCTGTCAGGGTAATTAACGAGTCCGAAGAATCTATAACTACAACTACTCAAAAATCTTCTCCTCAAGATCTGGAAATAAAATTAGTCAGTCCCAATCTTGAAAATGGCGTTCCTATGGGTGATGCTCAACTGATTATCGAAGTCTTTGATACCCAAGGTCAACCCTTGGATATCAAAGACTTAGAAATAACTGCCTCTATGCCTATGAAAAACATGGCACCAATGACGGCTCCCGTAGAAGTTCAACCAGATGAACAATTGGGTAGGTTCAAAGCCGAAACTTATCTCAACATGAAAGGAGATTGGATAATTACAGTGACAGTAAAAGACCAAAATCATCAAAACCAGCAAGAATTTAACATCGAAGTTAAATAGCAATTCAAAGATAGAAGAGTTTTTCAGACAAAATTTTATCTACCAACTAAAACAGATTACTATGAAAAGACTAATTCCTATAATACTTCCCTTAAGTTTGTTAGCTTTTGTTTCTAACCCAGTACAGAGTAACAGTAAAACTACTTCTTCTTCTCAAACTATTCAGGCTCAAAACAAGCAACAAAATACTGCTACAGTAAATTTAATCAGTCCCACAGCCCAAACAGAAATCCCCATGGGTGCAGTAGAGATAATTTTAGAAGTGGTAGACAGTAATGGCCAACCTGTAAAAGTAGAAAGTCTAGATGTCATTGCCTCTATGCCAATGGAAGGTATGGAAGACATGATGGGCAAGGTAGAAGTTATCCCCACAGAAGAACTAGGCCGTTTTCAAGCCAGTACCTATTTGGGAATGCAGGGAACCTGGTACATAATTGCGAATATCAAAGATCCTCAATATCAAGGTCAACAAGAGTTTACTTTTGAAGTGAAATAGTTCAATAAGATGAAAACCTTTTTCACTGGTTGGTCAATCCGTAATCCTGTAATTACCTTAGCTCTCTATATTGGGGTATTGATTCTGTCTGTTCTTACCCTAATAATTATTCCTGTGCGGATGATGCCTTATGTACAGAGTCCTCTAGTAGCAGTGATTACTAGAACTCCAGGTTCTTCGCCCATGGAGGTAGAAACCTATATAAGTAAACCCATAGAACAACGCATGACTGTTCTTGAGGGAGTGCGTTTTGTGCGTTCTAGTTCCCAGCAAGATTTATCGATCGTCACAATTCAATTTGCCTGGGGTGGAGACATCGATAAGGCGGTTCGAGATGTCCAAAGCGTGATGAAATCAGCAGAAGGAGATTTACCTTTAGATGGTATTAACACCCGTTCTTATTGGGTGCTACCCATCGATCCTCTCAATCGCCCTGTGCTTACTTTGGCCCTAAAGGCTGAGGGTTGGGATCTGGTAAAGTTAAGGGAGTTTGCCGATAATACTTTAGTGGACCGTTTGACGAATTTACAAGATGTTCAGTCTGTTTATATTACAGGAGGCTATCGCAGACAGCTACAGGTAAGAGTTGATCGCCAGAAGTTAGCAGCCTACGGACTGTCGATTCTTCAAGTACGAGATGCAATTGATAAAAATAATGTCAGCAAGGGGGCAGGAGTTCTCACGGAAGGAGACCAAGAGATATTAGTAAGAGCTGATGACCGCGCTCTGAATGCCTATGTAGTCGAAAATTATCCCATATTGGAAATGGGAGGGCAGATTGTTTATGTTAGGGATGTGGCAGAAGTGAAAGATACCTACGAAGAACGTCGTAGTGCCTATCGTTATAATGGGGAATCTGCTTTAGCAATTAATATCATTCAAAAACCTGATTCTAGTTCCCCCCAAGTAATTGCAAGAGTCAGAAAGGAACTAGAAAAAATTCAATCTCAGTATCTAGGTTTAGAGTTTGAAGAGGCTTATGATAACTCTTTTTTAGTAGAGTTGATTAAAGATAGTACTACCGGGGAATTGTTAATCAGTGTGGTACTAGCAGGGTTAGTAATTCTCTTATTTTTAGAGGATTTTCGGGCAACGGCGATCGTTATGATCTCCATCCCCACTACCCTTGCTCTTTCGATGCTACCCTTTGTTCCTTTTTCCATGTCTCTTAACTCCTCAACTTTGGTAGGAATGATGATGGCAATTGGTAAATTGGTGGATGACTCAATTATTGTCATTGATTCCATCGAACGCCAGCTTAAACAAGGGAAAACTCCCCGACAGGCAGCAATTCAGGGAACCGGAGAAGTATTTCTCGCTAGTGCTGCGGCAAGCTGTGTGATGATTGCCGCTTTGATTCCCACAGTTTTATCTGGAGGCTTGACGGGGTTGATGTTTCAGGGCTTAATCTTACCTATGGTGTTTGCCTTTATTGCTTCGTTGGTGGTTTCAATTACTTTGATTCCCCTCTTGGCCGCGTTTTTCCTTAAACCTATCGGACAGGGACGAGAAACCCCTCAGACATGGTTACAATGGTTGTTAACTCCTTTTCGTTTAGGTTTTCAGACATTAGAAACAGGTTACGGCAGGTTGTTAAATATCTGTCTGAAAAATCGGGAAATTACCCTGGCGATCGCCGCTGCCACTATTGTTTTAGCTTTTGCTCTCTATCCATTTATTCCTCAAGAAATGATGCCTCTAGGAGATTCCGGGCAATTTATGGCTACTATCGAATTAGAAGCAGGAGCATCTTTTAGTCAAACCGATAGAGTTGCACAACAGTTTGAAGCAATTTTACTTGAACAACCCGAAATTGAAAAAGTCTCTTCTAATGTGGGTTTTGAAATTACTCGCAACAGTACTTATTTTAGTGGTTACAGTATGGGGAGTGTCAATACAGCTTCAGCGATTGTCACTCTCAAGGATTTAAGCGATCGCCAACGGGATATTTGGCAAGTTATGGATGCAGTAGAGGAGAAAGCTCGTCTTAGCATTCCAGGGTTACGGCGTATTGCCCTTAAAGAAATGGGTGTAGATGTTATGGCAACTTCTGCGGCTCCGATTCAAATTGCCGTGTATGGAGAAGATTTAGATGTTCTTTATCCTTTGGCGGAGAACGTCTTAGCAATTGCTAAAGATACTCCTGGGTTGGTAATGGCCCATACCAGTTCTTCTTTGTCCCAACCTGAATATCAACTACAAATAGATCGTCGTCGCGCTCAAGAATTGGGCTTAAACATCGAAGCTGTAGCCGAACAAGCTAGTTACGCTCTCAAGGGCGGTTTTACTCGTACATACTACAATCGTCCCAATCTTAGACAAAATTCTATTTTAGTTCGCTATCTAGAAAGCGATCGCGGTTTTGGTCAGAATCTCGCCGCTACCTATATTACTACTCCCCAGGGACAACAAGTTCCCCTAAGCACCATTGCTACTTTAAAGAGGGACTATGGACCAACTTTAATCGAACACGTTAATGGGAAACGAGTAGTTTATGTCAATGGTTACTATCGTAAGTCTAGTCCCGCTTCCATGGATTTATCAATGGCAATAGCCATGCGTGCGGGAGCAGAATTAGATTTTCCTCCAGGTTATGGTTTGGATTCCATGGGAGATATGACCGATATGATGATTGAATTTGATCGCCTTCTCAAAGGTTTAATTGTTTCCATAGTTTTAATCTACCTAATTCTAGTAATTCAGTTTGGCTCATTCATTCAACCATTAGTAATGATGTTGTCTATTCCTTTGGAGTTAGTTGGCGTATTTGGCGCCTTATTACTGGCAAAACAAACTCTTTCCACTGTTTCAATTTTAGGAATCGTTATTCTCTCTGGTATTTCGGTTTCTGCGGCTATTCTGCTGCTAGAATTAATCCTCACTAAGCGCCAAGAAGGGATATCTAGAGCTGAGGCTATTCGTCAAGCAGGACCAGTACGACTCAAAGCTATTTTGATGACCACCATAACCACGATGATTGTGGTTGTGCGATTAGCTTTTTATCCCGAAACTGGTATGGATGCTTATTCTCCCATTGCCACAGTAATTTTGGGTGGCTTGACTGTTTCTACTCTGCTGACTTTGATTGTAATTCCTATCGTTTATACTTTTGTTGACGATATTATCCAGGGATTGGCTAGATTAAGGAGAAAAAGACGTTCTTCTCCTGGCTTTGTTTCTGAATGAATTACTTTAATTGGCGATCGCTAATTTCAACCTAATCTAAACCTTATATATATTAGGGGATTTTTTTATTTTTTGATAATTTTCTAAACTACGCTCAACTCAATACCCACAGTTACTGGTGTAGTGGAATGCGCGAATCCGCAAAAAGAATTCTTCCTAAGTAGGGGCGCAAGGCTTGCGCCCTTCTCGTGCCAAACTTGCGCCCTTTTCGTGCCAGGCTTACGCCCTTTTCGTGCCAAACTTGCGCCCTTTTCGTGCCAAACTTACCCCCTTTTCGTGCCAAACTTGCGCCCTTCTCGTGCCCGGCTTGCGCCCTTTTCGTGCCAAACTTGCGCCCTTTTCGTGCCAGGCTTGCGCCCTTTTCGTGCCAAACTTGCTCCCTTTTCGTGCCAAACTTGCGCCCTTCTCGTGCTTTGATATAAGTTACATTGAATCCCATACTAAGAAAAGTTAGTCGCCCAACCAATCAAAACTTTAAGAGTGCAAATACCAGAAAGCGAGGCACGAATTATGAGAAAAATATTGCTATGATTAACAACAAGAAACTAAACATAAGGTAATTCGTACTTTGTATTAACCTCTTGGCAAAAAAGGTGACTAGTGAGTAAATTTAAACTACTTTTAGAGAATCTAGAGAAAATAACTCCTGTTCAGTTTGATAGACTAGTGTCTATTCTGGAAGTAGATAAAAACCTTCTACCTTCTCAGAATACGGATCAAACTCGAAGAGCGATCGCCCTTCTGGAATTAGCTAAGACACCAGGAGGTATTGGACTAGATAAAGTCGAGGAAGTATTAGGAGAAATTAGTCAAAATGCTAACATTTATAATTCAGAATCATCTGAAAAAACCTCTAGCGTCTTGAGTAAGCCAATAATAAGTAAGTTAATTGGTTGGTCTCCTTTGGGTGGTAGTGCATTTTTTTTGGCTTCTTCATTAGCTAATCAAGAATGGTTGACTACAATAATTTGTTTTCCATTCACAGTATTATCTGTGTATTGGGCTTCGTATTCAGAGAGTTTTTTAACTAGATTTTCGGAAATTAGTGCCGCTAGGGGTAGAAAAGGTGCTGATTCTCTAATGGCATGGATAGACAAACTAGATAAAACAATTCAAGAAACCATCAAATGGCAACTAGCAGGAGTAGAAGACAAATATCTAAAATCCCAAGGAGACGCCTGTTATGATTACACCACAGAAGGTAAACCAAGTACATTTAAACCCCTGTTAAAAGATGTTTTTGTGCCCTTAGAATTAAGCGCTGATTTTATACAAAACAACTTGGGAGAAACAATTCCCAATCCTCGTGGCTATCAGTGGGATAAAAAGTTAGTAGAATTGATGAATCAACAAGACGGCTTAACTATTTGGGACATATTAAGAAAAGCACCATCTAATCCCGCCTATCGCAATTTAGCTATTTTGGCTTGGGGTGGTTATGGGAAAACTACTCTCCTGCGTTATGTTACTTATAGTTATGCCTTCGAGAAGAAATTACAAAAAGGTGTACCTAAATTACTTCCCGTGTTAATCCTCTTGCGCAATTGTCAAAAAGTGATTAGTGAAGAAAAACCAGATTTAGTAACCTTAATTGAAAAACATCATATCCCCTCACTACCAAAGGGCAAAGAATTGAAGTTTCCTCCTAACTGGGTAAAAAATAACCTAGATAAGGGCAAAATGTTAGTTATGTTTGACGGTTATGACGAAGTAAAAGAAGAATGGCGCACTGATTTAGGTAAATGGATAGAAAACACCATCAATGACTATTCCTCCAGTTACTTTATCTTAACCTCTCGTCCTGCTGGATATAAAAGTTATCAAGGAGAAACTCAACCCAATATTCTACGCCTAAAAGCTTTTAATCAACACCAAAGAGATAGATTTATCCATCAATGGTACTATAGTCGAGAACGCCATATTAGTGCTCAACCAGATAACCCATTAGTTAAACAAACTGCTGTACAAAAATCCGTCAATTTAATCGCACAACTAGAGGAAAGACCTGAATTAAATGACTTAGCGAAAAACCCTCTATTATTAAATATGATTGTGAATCTCCACAGCGTGGCAGTTTTCGACGAAAGTGATTTATCCCGTAAAATTCAGTTACCACAAAGAAGAAACCAACTATACAGAGAAATATTAAAATTACAATTAGGCGATCGCCCCACGGTGAAACAGATTGCTATGTGTTTAGAAGCAGATGCCGCTCAAAAAATACTGCAAAAACTAGCTTTATCGATGGTAGAGAATAATCGACCAGAAATAGCCGAAGATAGCTTAACAAATCAGTTAGAAAGGATTATAGACGAACTAGAAGCAAGTAAAGTTTTAGATGAATCTGTGGATATCAATCGATTCCTCGAACAAATGATTGAGGTAAGTGAATTACTAGTAAAAAAAGATGAATACTATGAATTTGCCCATCTCAGTTTCCAAGGTTATTTAGCTAGTAGAGAAATAATTGAAACTAAACAAGAAAATCTATTAATTGAGAATTGGGATAAGTCTTGGTGGCGAGAAACAATTTTACTATATTCAGCTCAAGTTAATCCTAATGATTTACTCAGAAAACTAATTGATATTAATACAAGAGATTCAGTTACTTTAGCTTTAAGATGTCTAGAGGAAACCCCAAAGAAAGTAGACGTTGATGTAAAAACACAATTAGAGAGTTTTGAATTAGATAGTCTCCAAGAAAACCTTGAGAGTGTTTTATTCTCTCAATTAGAAGAATATCTTAAAAATAAGCAATGGGAAGAAGCTGATCAAGAAACTAGTAAATTAATGCTTCAATTAGGAGATAAAGATGAAAAAGGCTATTTAAATTCAGATGACTGTAAAAACTTTCCTAAGGAGGAATTACAGACTATAGATAAACTTTGGTTAAAATACAGTGATAATAAATATGGCTTTTCTGTGCAAAAACAAATTTATTTAGAAAAAGGTGGTAAACTAAATAAATATGATTATGAAAGCTATAAAAAGATGGCGCAACAAGTCGGATGGTATACAGTAAACAAACAAAACAACTACAAAACAACACATTACGGATATTACCCATTGTGTGGGCAGGGTGGGTGTTGGGGGTGGTTTGGTGGGTGGGTGGAAGTGGGTGTTATCTCTTTTTTCTTCTCTAAACTATAGCATATAAAGGACTTAGACGATCCATAAACATTTATATAAATTTCATCTATACGATTTTATAGGGGTTTGAGGATTTCATTACCTGTTAGAGATATTCTTTGCACTATATACAAAACATAACTGTATTGGTAAAATCCAACGAATATCAACTCCTAAGCATGAAAAATAGTATTAAAATATACCAAAACCTCAAAGATAAAAGTAATTTAGACACACCAATCCCTTGTGATAATTTGTAACTCAGTAATAATTAGCAAGATATTCCTCAACATACTTAGGGTTATAGCAGTTAGCTAAAATAAATTTTTCTGCTACTTCCACTACTTCAGGGTTATTTTTTTGCCAGTATTGATAAAGTCGTTTAGCCTCTTCCTCAGCTTTTCGTTGCTTGTCAGTTTTCTTTCTCTTAGTTTTAGTTGCCTTGTTTCTACGAGTTAATTTAGGCAGTAAATTATTACCCCAATAAAATTTCTTGTGAGACTTTTCTGGTGGCTGATATTGATAACAAAACTTACGATACTTTCTAGCGCATTCTTCTAAATCTTCTCCCAAACTTAAAAAAGCCGGATGCCATGTAGTTAAACCATCATCTCCTAATCTTTCGTATACTCCATAATTGCTGAAATCATAGAAAAAACCTTTTTGCATTCCCGCAGTTTGGGGATTGGCATGAATATATCTAATAGTGTTTAAACCTCTTCTAATATCAGTATTAGGAAAAGAGGTTTGATGGTATCTTTTTTCCCAAAAATGTCCTGTACGATTTAACATTCGATTAAAGCACATCGCCGAATACCAATTGATATAGTGCATAATGTTCGGTATGTCTTCTCGCTTTTTCGGTTCAATTAAATAATGAATATGATTGGACATGATACAGAGACAATAAAGCTTAAAATCATACTTGATTATTGCTTTTTTGAGAATATAGAGAAATATTTGGCGGCTTTCTAAGCGAGTTAACCGAAATTCGCGGTTATTACAACGGGTAGTGATATGATAAGAATGGTTTGAGGTTAGGTGATTAAGCATTGGACTTGTGAAAATTTCTTTATGAGAAAGAATACAGGGAGATAAGTCAGATAGTATAACTGAAACAATGTATCGTCACAAATTAAACAGACTTGATCTTATCGGGAAATCCTGACATAATCTGGTGCGTTACGGGCTTCGCCCTAACACACCCTACTCATACTTTAAAACTCCAAAACTTCAAAACTTCAAAACTTCAAAACTTCAAAACTTCAAAACTTCAAAACTCAACCCCCACCTACCCTCACTTTAACGAAAGTTGTCACTCCGTCAGATTGTTGGGTTTCGTGACCTCAACCCAACCTACTGGTTGATGTGGTATAATGGGGATACAAATCCTTTTAGCCACCAAATAAATAAGTTTTTTCCTGAGCTAATGACAGTACATAAGTTCTGGTGCAAGCTCTGAGTTTAAGCTGGTTTTATCTTCTTCAAAAGCCGAAAGTAGTAGGGGCGCAAGGCTTGCGCCCTCTTGTGCCCTCATATATTATATCATGTCCGTTTAATTAGTTATGATAAAGTTCTACCTTCATACCTTCTTCCTTTCCTTCTGCCTCGGTGCCTCGGTGCCTCCTGCCTCACCTCATTTTTATTGTAAGTATTCACCCGAACTTGATATTATGCCTCTTCTTCAAAAGTCTAAAATAGCAAGGCTTGCGCCCTCTTGCGCCCTCATGTATTATGCCACTAAAACTTAATTCATTACAATTCATTAGCGCTACGAACTAAAATCACGGTAGAATCAACGCCGCGAGCTACAGTTTTAGCAATATTACCATGAATTGCTTGTTTTAATAGACCTTCGCGACTAGCGCCTAACATAACAACTTCAATATTATGGTGTTTAGCAACATCAATGATAGCTGTTGCTACGTTTTGAGAAACATAAGAAGTAGCTTTTACCCTAACCTGTAACTGTGCTTTGATTGAGTCTTGAACTTTTTCTAAAAAGGAAAATTTCTGGTGTTGATCCGGTTCTTCAAAAATCTGAGTTAGTAGAATAGAAGGTAAAAAACCAGTAGGGTAAATAGAGAGAAGACTAGGTAATAATTCAATTCCTCTGGCTACATTGGGACCTCCTGAAACTGGAATTAACCATTTATTATGAAGATATAGTTGATCAGGATAAACAAGTGTACCTAGTTTAACAATCATCAAGTCACAGGGAGCGTGAGTGATTAACTTATCAGTGAGAGTACTAAAAATACTATAAGAATTAGAAAGATTTCCCTGCCAGCCGACTAAAGTTAAATCAATGTTATTTTCGGTAATTACTTCAAGAATAGCCTCAGCAATATCTTGAGCTACACAAACCCGAGTATGTATGGGAATATCATATTTAAGTCCCCAGCTTTCTACTCGTTGCATTAAAGAGCGAGTTTGTTGATGATTGAAATTAGCTTCTGAAAAAGAGGTATGCTTAGGAAGGGGAATAACTTCTATACATTCAATTTCATATTCATAGTAAGATGCGATCGCTGCGGCAATTTTAAACAAAGATGGTGCCCTATCAGGATTAGCTAAAGGTAGCAGAATACGCCCCTTACCACGGCGATGGCTACGAGTTTGATAGATAGTCTGAATAGTACTTTGTCTACTAACTATAGGTCCTTTACCACTAATCCATTTAGCTTCAGCATTAATAATATCTGTGCGGGTAATAATTCCCATTAATTGATTGCGGGCAATCACTGGCAAACGAGAAAATTTATATTTATCAAATAAATAGAGAACATTTCCTAAATCTGTCTCAGGAGTAACACTAATAGGGCGAGGTGTCATTAAATTTTTAATAGGAGTATCAGGAGGAGTATCACCGAGGCGGCGCCAATCTCCTTTAGTAAAAATACCTACTAAGTTTTCCCCTTCTACTACGGGAAAACCATTATGTTCAGACACAGAAATAATTTTAATTACTTCTGCTAAACTGAGGTTACTATTTAAAACCTCAACATTTTTCTGCATGATACTCGCTGCCGTTAAACCCTTAAGAAAATAAGCACTATTACTTTGTTCTTTTAAAGGAATACCCATATTTTCCAAAAGTTTTTCATACACAGACCCCTTAGATATGGTTTCCGCTACAAAATAGGCGACACAACAAGCAACCATCAAAGGTAAAACCGCCTCATATTCTCCCGTCATTTCAAAAACAATGACTGTAGCGGTAACTGGCACTCTTACTACTGCTGTAAAAAAAGCTCCCATTCCAGCTAAAGTGTAAATATATTCTACGCCTGTGCCAAAAAAATGAAACTTGGTTAGAGCAACTAAATCTCCCAGACAACCCCCTAAAATTAAAGCGGGGGCAAATAAACCACCAGAAGCGCCGGAACTTGCGGCGATAATAGTTAGGAAAAAATAGGCCACAAAGGCTAAACTAGTAAAACCGAAATCTCCATCAGTAATAATTAAAAAATTGCGTAACTCAGTGCGATCAAGAAATAAATCTGGTAAAAAAGCGATGATTAGTCCTGAAATCATGCCCGCAAGACCGATACGCAAGGGAAGAGATAATTTTATCTTGTTATTAACCCACAAACTAAAATAAAGAGAACGGTTAAATATGCCTCCTAAAATCCCTGCAAGGAGACCCAATATTACATAAAAAATAATTTCTAATAATGTAAATTGATTTGGTAAGTTAACAGAAATCTCTTCAGAGATATTCAAAAGTACAGGTTCTCGTATATAATGAGACACAGCAGAACCTACAAAAGAAGCTAATATAGCTGTTTCTAAGGTTAAATTAGAAGCATCGCGCATCAATTCTTCAATTACAAATAAAACTCCTGCAATAGGAGTATTAAAACCCGCGGCTAATCCAGAGGCAGCCCCGGCAGCAATCATTTGACGTCTACGTTCTGGTGTTGTTGGTAACCAATCACTTAACTGGGCGGCTAAAGCAGCTCCTATTTGCACTGTGGGAGCGCGTCTACCAATCACAAAAGAGGAACCAATAATTAAAATCGTACTGATAATCTTAACTAGAGCACTTTTTAGGTTGAGAGTAACTTGAAATCCTGATAGAGCCGCTTTTACTTGGGGTATTCCTCCCCCCTTTGCTTCTGGTGCTACATACTGTATTAACCCTCCCACAATTACACCACAAATAAGTCCCATAACTGGTAAAACAACTATAGAACCATAGGTAATTGATGCTTGTACGCGATATCCTCCTAACCAGCCAATTCCTTCTTTGAGTAACAAAGCCGCTAAAGCTGATAAAATTCCAATTAAGCAAGCTTCAATCAGGGTGTAGGCGGTAGTAAGAGAGTCACGGGCGAGAATCTCTGAGAATAAGATTTTTTTTAGGCTTTTTGTTTTCCAAGGCCAAAACATAATTATTTATAATAAGTTTGAGGACTAAATAAGAGCGGTGCAAGTGCTATAAAGGTTTACTCCCCACTGGCAACGGGCACCAAGACAACAAAAGATACACACATACGTTTGGGCCTTAGTTATGGTTTTTTGATCATCTTTTATTCTTACATACAAAAGCAACTATCAGTATGCTCATGGCGATCAAGTATGAATAAGTTTTTTAGTTATACTTGAATTTACAGAATATATTTTAGTTTTAAATCTCGAAAAAAAAGTTGGCTGTGCGATCGCCTTTAGCATTAATTCTTTTACTCATTACTCATTACTAAAATAAAAAGCTAGTTGAGGAACTCAGGGATATTGCAAAAAAGCTTTAAAACCTCACTCAGGTTCAACAACAAACAAGCCAATTTAGCCGCAAGACATGCGGGAACAGCAAGGCACGCCTATAATTGGGGCCTAGCTATTACCCTTGAAGCTTTGTCTAATAAAACAAAGATGCCTTCAGCTATAGATTTACACAAGAAGCTAGTCGCCGAGGTTAAATCTGCCAATTCTTGGTATTACGAAGTCAGTAAATGCTCTCCTCAACAAGCTTTAAGGGATTTAAGGGTGGCTTGGGATAGGTGCTTTAAAAAAATAAGTAAACAACCCAAGTTTAAGAAAAAAGGCCACAAAGATTCTTTTTATCTAGAGGGCAACATTAAGATCTCTGGAAACCGGATCAAAATACCTAAGTTTGGTTGGGTTACTTGTGACGAGATACTCCCGACAACTATCCCCTTAAACGTAACAATATCTAAACGAGCTAATCGGTGGTTTATTTCTTTCCGTTACGAGGTAGAGGAAATAGCTACCCCTAAATCAAGAAAAAAGATAGGTGTGGATCTTGGCATTAACTCATTGGCTACATGCTCTGACGGCACTGTTTACCCTAATCCAAAAGCCTATAGGAGGTTTAAGAAGAAACTAGCTAGACTCCAAAGAAGCGTAAGCCGCAAAGTTAAGGGAAGCAATAACCGTAAAAAAGCAGTGGCTAAATTAGGTAAGCTTCATAAACGCATAAGTGACATTAGAAAAGACTGTACTCACAAGCTCACTAGCAGTTTAGCCAAAAACAATGAGGAAATCATTATTGAAAACCTCAACGTCTCTGGAATGCTCAAAAACCATAAATTAGCTAGTGCTATAGCTGACTGTGGCTTTTATGAGTTTAGGAGGCAACTAGAATATAAAACTCAATGGTACGGTTCAAAACTAACAGTAGTTGACCAAAAAAAATAAGGTTACAAGCCCACTCCTTTAGGGGTGAAAGAAAAAAACTATATTCTTTGTTTCAAGCCCATGACTTTAGGCATGGGTATTTCCGAATTCCGAATTCCGAATTCCGAATTCCTTTGACCGATTTTACCCATCTAGTCAACTGTGTTCTAGTTGCGGTAATCGCCAAAAGATGCCTTTAAAAGAGAGAGTGTATGATTGCCATGTCTGTGAAAACCAAATAGACAGGGATTTAAACGCCGCGCTCAATCTAGAAAAGTGGTATCCAGAAATTAGTTATTCAAATGATACCCCTAGCTCCGGGGGAATTAACGCCTGTGAAGAAGCAAAACCCCCTGATAGTCAATCTATCGGTGCGTCAACGAAGCAGGAAGTAAACTTCAAACCCAAACAGCTAAGCTTTTTAGACTTGCTTGAGTAAGTTTGAGTAAGATTTACAGAGCGGAATGGCAGATCCCTGGCTAAGTTCCACAGTTATAGAAACTTTTGCTCAAAATAATCATAACTTAGAATTTAGAAAACTACCAGAAGCTAAGCATTATCCCCAAGAACATTGGTGTTCAGATATCACTCCTAAGATTATCAATTTTCTGAAGCGCGAGTCTCTCTGACTTTCTTACATTAATAATGTTTTGGCGAAAATACCAAACCGAGTAAAATATCAATAACAGACAAATAAATGTAACTTAGAGCACAAATATTGAGTAATGAAGACTATATTAGCAGGAGATATCGGCGGAACGAAAACAATACTAAGATTAGTTGAAGTGGAAGAAACTAATCTTAGAGGCAAAATACCTGCTTTAGCGGTTAAATTTGAAGAAAGTTATGCTAGTCAAGCATATCCTGATTTAGTTCCTATTGTTGAAGAATTTCTAAAATCCACAGAAATCAAAACTAAGGTAGATAGAGCTTGTTTTGGTATAGCAGGACCTGTAGTAAATAATACCTCTAAACTAACTAATCTTAGTTGGGATTTAAACAATTATCGCCTCGAACAAGAATTAGATATTCAGCAAGTTAGATTAATCAATGATTTTGAAGCCATTGGTTATGGAGTTTTGGGTTTAAACTCAGAAGATTTATACAGTCTACAACCTATGCCTGTAGACCCAGAAGCGCCAATAGCAGTTATTGGCGCAGGTACAGGTTTAGGAGAAGGATTTCTAACTCCTATAGGGAATGGTCGTTATCGAGTTTTTGGCAGTGAAGGTTCTCATGCTGATTTCCCGGCAAGAAATAGTTTAGAAGTTAAACTGCTTAATTACCTACAGGAGAAATATAATATCAACCGAGTTTCTGTAGAAAGAGTTGTATCAGGTCAAGGAATTGTGGCAATATATCAGTTTTTGCGGGATCAAAATCCTCAACAGGAATCCTTAGAATTAAAACAGATATATGAAAATTGGGAAAGTGAACAGGATAAAGATACCCAAACTTTAGATTTAGCAGCAGAAATTTCTATAGCTGCCCATAATAAAACAGATTCTCTGTGCCATCAAACCATGAAAATATTTATGGAAGCTTACGGCGCAGAAGCGGGTAATTTGGCGATTAAACTATTACCTTATGGCGGGTTGTATATTGCTGGAGGAATTGTTACTAAAAATATATCTTTACTCAAAGAGGGGGATTTTCTAGAAGCATTTCACCGCAAAGGACGTTTAACACCATTGATGAAAAAAATACCCGTATATGCAGTACTAAACCCAAAAGTAGGCTTAATTGGTGCCTCTGTATGTGCAGCGCAAATTTAAGAAAATTAACATAAATACAGAAAAAGAGGAGTAATTAATCAAAATCATGGAAATAAAGAGCGAAAACGTCAAAGTTAAACACCAAGAGCTTTTAATTGATGCCTATTTAGCTTACCCGGCAACTACCGGAACATATCCAGGAGTAGTTGTAGTTCAAGAAATTTTTGGAGTAAATGACCATATAAAAGACGTTACCCGCAGAATCGCAGCACAAGGTTATGTGGCGATCGCCCCTGCTATCTATCAAAGAATTGCCCCAGGTTTTGCCACTGGATACACCCCAGAAGATATTCAAATCGGTAGAGAATACAAAAATCAAACCGTCGCCTCTCAACTCAAAGGCGATATTCAAGCAACTATCGACTACCTCTACAGTCTACCTTCAGTGAAAAAAACTGGTGTTGGTACTATTGGTTTCTGTTTCGGTGGTCATGTTACCTACTTAGTCGCAACTTTACCAGAAATTAAAGCTACTGCTTCTTTTTATGGCGCAGGAATTGCTAATTGGACACCCGGTGAAGGAGAACCAACTATTACTCAAACTAAAGATATCTCCGGTATTATTTACACCTTTTTTGGTTTAGATGATGCTTCTATCCCTGTAACTCAAGTTGATGCCATAGAAGCAGAATTAACTAAACACAATATTCCTCATCAAGTTTTCCGCTATCCCGGTGCAGACCATGGTTTTTTCTGTGACCAACGTGCTAGTTATAATCCTGAAGCGGCCCAAGATGCCTGGAACCAAGTTCTACAATTGTATCGAGAAAAACTTTAGGGAAATAATATTATATTTCAATTTCCGCGGTTTCACTCACTAAATTGGACCAAGCTTGAGCCTTTTGTTTCTCCTGAGAGACTAAACTAGAAAAATAGGGACAATTCTGTTCACAATCATGACGATGGGGAAAGGATTGTTCTTGATTAGCTTTTGCTTCTAACCATTGAGTTAATTTTTCTAGTAAGTGAGTTAATTCTGCTTTTGTTTGTTGATGTTGAGAATCACTGTAACGAAAAGTTAAAGATTGGGGTTTATTTGGTAATTTCACAAACCAATAAGTTAAAGAAATTTGTTCAGGTAAATAAGTAGAGGTTTCAGCTAAAACATATAAATATAGGCGTGTCTGCCAATTTTTCGCCAGTTTTTGTGCTTTTGCTGGTTTTAAATAGGTTTTCCAGTCTATTATCTCTGCTTTTTCCTGAGTGATTATTAATAAGTCATAAATAACTGTTAGTAAGTAGTTAGAGAAACTAAGAGTGCGACAATGTTCAGCATCTCGCCAACTATCAAGTTTGTCGTCAAAAAGTTGCGGCGCTGTTTCTATCAAAGCCTGAAGCGATCGCTTCATTTCTGGATCTTGAGCTAATATTGACTCAATAGGTAAATTCAACTCTCGCTGCTGCATTAATAAATGAAAACGACTTCCCCAATTCTGATTTGACTCTGCTTCTGGAGTAGTCGGTAACTTTAACTGTTGTAAATAAGTTTTTTCAAACAGGGGAGGACAAGTAGCCAACAAGTTAAGTTGTCCTTGGGAAATACGAATCAAAGAATTCTCTATCATTTTATTTTAATCCTAACAAGTTCAGGTCTACAAAAGAGGTATAAGGATCATTATGTGTGCTTTTAATTAGTTTTCGATAAACTTGTTCTATTAAAGATTTAGCATTGCTTCCGTTTTGAGGTATTTGACTATAACCACCTGCTATAAAATTTTGGCCTTTGAGAAAATCGAATCTATTGTAAGTCTTATGAATCTCCTCAACTATTTTATTAGATATTTTAGCCGTTTCCGAATGCAATATATTTTTGAGTACTACTATTTCTAAAGATTCAAAAGAAAGAATAAATTCATGATAATCTCTGCTAGTTTTACTAATAATTAACTGATACAGTCTCAAAATTTTTTTATAGTTTGTTGGTGAAACAGTTTTTAATTTTTGTAAATCATAAAAGATAAAAATACAAGAAACAATCCCATTTTTACTCCTGATAATTTCTAGTTCTTTATCTAGGAGTAAGTAAAGCATCATAGTATTTTCCAAATATATTCTACTGTTAAGATGATAATTATCTTTATGTTCAGAATCGGATGTTTTTATTGTAAATTCTTGATCAGTATCGGTATTAGTATTTTTTTCTAAAGTAGTTTCTGGCGCATTTAATCTAATTTCATAAATTATGGTAGTCCCTTCGGGAAAAACTATTTCATCTCCAGATTTCAATTCGTGCATTAAACAACATTCACCATTAACAGTTAATCCATTAGTACTGATGATCCCTTCTTCATTGCCATCAATTATCCAAAAAGAATAGTCACCGTTTTCTCTTGATTTAATTCTGAGAATTGTTGCATGAAAACGAGAAATAAGTTTTGATTTAATTACCCAAGAATTAGAAGAATGTCTACCAATAGAGAAAGAATTATCTCCTAAAAGAACCATTTGTTCTTCTAGACCTTTTTTAATAATAAGAGTGTGTTGAATCTCAGAAATATTCATGATTTTACCGATCCTTTCTCTATGGTTTATGCAAACTTCGATAAATTTACCATTAAAACAAATTTTTTTATTATTTGCTTACTTATTTTATTGATATAGCGCTACTTGATACGGGAAAAGGCACAAGTAGACTATTACTAGGTTCCATAATTTAAAAATGTCAAACACCTTTTCATGTTTATTGCTATAGATCTTAAATAATACCAAATCTGGTTTATATAGACTCATATCTTACACTAGTCTCATATCTTCCACCAGAACTTATGTACTAATTTTTAAGGAAAAATGTTCTTTATGGTTAATTCTCTATAATCTTTGTATCCTAGGGGTTTAACATCAATTCTCTTACTCATTACTCAACCACAACCAGTAACTTTTGATAAAGATGCAAGATCTGAGCTAGTACTTTTGTCCTAAATCAGCTTGGGAAAAAGTTTATTTATTTAGTGGCTAAAAAGATTTGTGCCATCTAAGAGTAAGTATAAATACTGAAAAATCATTCTAAATTCTTCATTCTAATTTCTTCTATATTCCAAAAAGCGCCTCCTAGGGGGGAGTATTCAATATTTTCAAACTTATTACGTACAGCACTCAAAGACAAGGGATTAACTAAATAAATAAAAGGTAAATAATCTACCGCTAACTGCTGAGTTTCTGCATAAATAGCTTTTCGTTTCTCAAAGTCTGTTTCTCTAGCACCTTCTATATAGAGTTGACCAATTTTTTCTTCCCACTCAGATACTCGATGACCAGTAATTGAGTTATTTTCTCCACGAGGTTGTTGATTAAAAAAATGTAAATTTCCATCAGGAAACCAAACATTGGCACCAAAATGGGGTTCGTTGCCACCACCTAAACCAATCAAAATACATTCCCATTCCAAAGAATTTTGTAACTGATTGACCATCACCGTAAAAGCTAAAGGGCTAAAATCTACCTGAATCCCAACTTTTCCTAAATCTTCTTGAATTTGAGCTCCCATCGCTTCTCTAACTTGATTACCCGCATTAGTCACCAGGGTAAACTGAACACGATTACCTTGAGAATCGAACAATTTTTCATCTTTGTCATAACTAAAACCTGCCTCTTCTAGTAGTTGTTTAGCTTTTTTAATATCATACTCATAAGTTTTTAAACTTTTATCGTAGTAGGGAGACTGCACAGAAATGGGTGAATTTTGTAGAGACCCAATCCCTCGATATATAGTATTAATCATTTTCTCACGATTAATGGCATAGGCAACAGCACGCCGAAATTTAACATTATTAAACCACCTAGATTTAATGGGATTTACTAAAGGTTCACCATCTCTACTACCTTGATTTAAGTTAAAACTGATAAAAGTTGTTCCATAGGCAGGTCCTCCATTGTAGATAGTAAAATTTCCTCTTTTTTCTTCTTTTTTGAGTAGAGAAAAATACTGGGGAGAAACAGATAGAGAATCTAAACTACCAGAACGAAACTGCAAAAAAGCTGTATCTGTAGATTCTACTATTTGCCAAACTACTTTTTTTATGTAGGGTAAATCTTGTTTAGTTACTTGTTTTTTCCAATAATTAGGATTATCTTGGAAAATAATTCTTTGACTAGTTTGATAATTGGCTAATTGATAGGGACCATTAACTACTAGTTTTTCTGGAGGGGTATCAATTCCCCAAAAGGACATAAATTTTAGAGTACCATCAGCTTCTTTTTCTGTTAAAGTTGGTGCTATGATATGAGCAGGTAAAATTGGTAAACCTGTAGCCGCTAGAAAGGGAGCAAATGGTTCTGGGATAGTAAATTGAACGTGGTTTTGATCAATTTTAGTTACTACTGGTAAAGCTTTATCTTTGCCAATGGTTAAACTGTCTCTAGCACTAGCGGGAATATTTTCGTTAAGATATAGCTGATTGTAGGTAAAGATTACGTCATCTACCGTTAGAGGTTGACCATCTGACCATTTCAAGTTATCTCGTAGTTTAAAAGTTAATTGAAGATTATCGGGAGAAAATTCCCAACTTTCTGCTAAGGCTGGTTCTATTTCTGCTGTAATCGGGTTTTGTTTTACTAAGCCATCGAAAGTCAGGGGAAAAATATTGGGAGATTCTACTGATAATACCGGGTTAAAGGTTTTGGGATCGCTCAAAATTGGCTCTACTAATTGGGGAATTGATTGGGATTGAGTTGCTAAAAAATTTACCTGACACCCAGTTAGTAAGATAGTCAGAGAAATAATTAATAAAATTCTACTTATTTTAAACATTGTCAACTAATATATAACAAAACTAAAGATATTGTTCATGGGGACTCAATACTGCTCGGATAAGAACTCCAGTGATTTTGAAAAGAGCAAGTAGGGTGACAAGAGAACGAAGCTTCAAAAAATGGGTTTTGGGCTTTCTCCCGGAGCTGCTTTAACCATAAAACTTTCTGTTAACCAACCAGTATTGAAATGACACTCATGCTTTGAGGTAAGAGGTAAAAGCAAGGTTATCCGTACTATAAATTTACCATAACTTAGATCTTGCACCAGTGCAATTGTACTAAATAGGCCAACAGGCGAGAATCAATTTTTAAGCGTTGAGCATTAATTCTTTAACTCATTACTTCAAAACTAATTACTTCAAAACTCAACCACCACAAGTAACTTTGGATAAAGATGCAAGATCTGAGATAAGGTTATGCTGAAGATGATACTTTGAAGACAAGTTCGTTAAAAACATCAAAGTTTACATAAAAACTTGATTCGATATGATAAAATATATAATATAAATAATATTTTTACTAAAAAATAATGAAGGTTGAATCCTGCTGCTTAAATTTACTATCTATTCTCTTACCATTATTGGATAATGAAAAAAAAGGGACTTGTATTGAAATTGGTGTAGGAAATCTTAAGCTTTATTCTGAAATGTTTGCACGTCTAGGGTTTAATGATACTGTAGTTGTAGAACCATTGCCGCTAAATAATCTCAAACAATTATGTAATGATCTTAAAATCAACTTAATTGAAAGTTGTGTTTCTGATATTAATGGTATACAGAATGTATATATAGGAAATTCTCATGGTTCAAAAAACCTAAATTTATATTCTCTACATTCAGACTGGTGGGATACTTATACAGAAAAAAAACAGGTTACATCTCTTACTTTACCGCAACTATTTATTAATATCAATGCCCAAAAAATAAATTGTCTAAAAATAGATGTAGAAGGTGCAGAACTAATTATTATTCGACAATTACAAGAGTTAGCTCCATCTCTAGTTCCTCAACTAATTATGTTTGAGTATAGAGTAGGTGCTAGTCAACAAAGTAAATTTAAAAATTTAACTAAAGACTCTCTTAAAATCTTAAAAAACTGTGGTTACAGCTTGAGTATATTTATAAGTGCAGAAGAAAATGCTACAGAAAGAATTTTTGATCTGCAAACCCTAGATATAGACAATGACTATATCTTCAACAATAACAATAATCAATCTGGTAACATAATTTGCTTGAGGGAATATTTTTTAAAACCTGCTGAAATTAGTCAATTGTGTTTACCGTTTCGTCAAAACCAAACAAGAGAAAATCAAACAATTCTTGATCAAACTGGAGAAAAATTAGTAATTGAACAATTTATTCATCCAGAAGATGTAGTTTTTGATGTAGGCGCTCATCTGGGCGATTGGAGTCAGTCAGTATTGAATAAATATAAAAATGTTCAAATACATTTATTTGAACCATTCCCTCAAAACTATCACAAACTACTACAAAATAATGTTGATTTTCTAGAAACTGGAAGATTTTTTGCTAACAATTATGCCATTGGTGCAAAAGAAGAAATTAAACAGTTTTATTACTACATTAATCAACCTAGTTGGAGTACATTTAATCGCCGTCTTGAGATTGAAAAACACTATAATATTCAACCACCTCAAGTATTTCCAATTTTAACAACCAGTTTGGATCGATATGTTGAAAGAATGGGAATTAAACGAATCAATTTTTTAAAAATAGATACTGAAGAAGGAGAATTAGACGTACTGTATGGAGCTAAAAATTTACTGCAAAAAGGCGCAATAGATTTTATTCAGTTTGAAGATGGTGGAACTTTTTTAAATGCAAAAATTAATCTAGAACAAAAATTTAAGTATTTAACAAAATATAGATACAATATTTTTAAAATTCAGCCGAGGAAATTATCTTATTATTCTGAATTTGTTCCAGCTTGGGAAAATTATCAATATAGTAAGTTTTTGGCTTGTCATGAAAGATTTCCTATCAATATTGGTCAAGATATTGAGCAAAGTGATCCCATAGGAATGCTTGATCTACCAAAAATGTTTCACAAGTACAACATCACACCTAAAGGTATTATTCATTTAGGAGCTCATCAAGGAAAAGACGCGAAAGTATATCAATCTTTAGGAAGTAAAAAGATACTATTAGTAGAAGCAAATCCAGAAGTATTTGCTGAATTAGAAAATAATATTAAAGATATCCCAGAAGCCGAAGCTATTAATTGTGCTGTTAGTAATGAAAATGGTATGACTACATTGGATGTAACTTCAATGGGTGAAAGTAGTTCGATTTTACCAATAAAAAAAATAACTGAATACAATAGGATAATCAAGGAAAGTAAGCAAATAAAAGTACCTAGTAAAAAGTTAGATAATATACTCAAAGAACTTAATTTAAATCCATCTGATTTTAATTTTCTGAATATGGATATTCAAGGAGCAGAATTACTGGCGTTGGAGGGTGCTAGTAATTTACTACAATACATAGAGGCAATTAATACTGAAATTAACTACGTAGAATTTTATGAAAATGGCGATGTGATAGATCAGATAGATCAGATAGATCAATTTTTAGAAAACCATGGTTTTATGAGAGTGGCAACCACCACTCCCTATCACCTTGTTTGGGGAGATGCTTTTTATGTGAAAAAACCAGTAATCACCATGTCTAGTTTAGGTGACAATGGTGGTTTTGCTAATCAACTTTTTCAATATGCTTTTTTAAAAATATACTCTCAAAAACACAATCTGCGATTAGAAACACCATCTTGGATTGGGCAGTATTTATTTGGATTTCAAGACCCACCCATAACTAAGGAATTACCTAGTTTAGATACCACTTATGAATCGTGTTCTGTGCCAATTATTGCTGATGAAACAAAAATACATCAAAATGTAAATTTTTACGGATTTTTTCAAGATCATACCCGTTATTATGCTCCTTATAAAAACTATTTTCGTTCTTTATTTCAAGTATCACCAGAGCTAAAGGCACAATTAGAAACAGCATGGAACAATCTTTCTTTAAATAATAAAACAGTAGTAGCTCTTCATTTGAGACGAGGTGATTTTGGCTATGATTACTTTTTTGTTGCCCCTAGTAAATGGTATCAAGATTTTTTAGAAGGCTTTTGGGAAACTTTAGATAATCCTATATTATATATTGCCAGCGATCAACTAGAAAAGGTAGTAGATGATTTTGCTCAGTACAAGCCAATAACAGCAAGAGATTTAGGGGTTAATATCCCTGAAGCCCCATTTTATCCAGATTTTTGGGTTTTAAGTCAAGCTGACGTAGTAGCCACATCTAACAGTTCTTTTTCCTTTACTGCATGTTTACTAAATGAGCGGGCTAAATTCTTTTTCCGCCCTCATTTGCTTACATCAAAATTAATTCCTTTTGATCCCTGGCATAGTGAGACTATATTAAAAGATATGACAGCACAAGAATATGTTGCTAAATCTTTATTTCAAGATAATAAAATTAATCTAGGAATTTTTCCAGATTGGCAACAACCACAAGAAGATTTATATCAGGATTTATCACAAGCCATAAATTTGCTCATACAGCATCCTCAATCTGAGAAATTAAGATTGTTTATTGTTTTTCATAAAATACCCCAAGAAGAAGTGCATGTGATACTTGATTATGTAATTATGAATATTTTCTTAGAAACTAACCAGAATGAAATAAATCAACAACCAGAAATCTGCCCAATTCCTTGGTTCTCAGATTTTAAAAAATTACTGAAAATTAGGGGTAGAATTGCTCTATCTAGAGAAAATCAAGAAATAGTGACTAAGGCTAATACTCCAGTAATCGATATTAGTAATATAAATTTTTAACAACAGGGATATTTGCAATAATTTTTTATTTAAACATGATTAGCGCTGATGGTAAATGGTTGTATTTCTAAATCTCGCCACTCCCCACGATATCTCTCTCTAACTAGGGGTTTAACTAAAAATTTAGGAGGAAACCCTTGTGAAACTTCGATACGCACAGCAGAATAAGGACGACGAACTGAATTACCATAACCACTATAGCCGAGGAATAAATGCGATCGCGCTACTATTCCTTGAGGAATTTCTGTTAATTCTATAGCTTCAGGATTCTGACGACGTAGACTATAGCCACTCCCGCCACAAATCAGCCAATTAATATAGGAGTCAGCGTGTCCTGTATTTTCCGTCTGTAAATATTCTAAACAATGGGCATGACCATTTAAAACTAAATCCACCAAAGGATAATTCTCTCTTGGTAGTTTTACTTCTTTGGCTACTTCATCTAATACCCAGCGTAAATTTCTTCTTACTGCCAAAGTTTGGGCTTGATTACATTTATTTACTTCAGTTACATAAGGTGGATGATGAAAATAAATAACTCTGCCTCTGATTTGCTGATTATGCCAAGATTCAATCAAGCGATTTTTCAACCATGTTAATTGTTCTATATCTACAATCATGGTCCCCTCGGCGTTCAGTTGCTTCTCTATATCGAGCTTAATTTCTTCAATTTGTTCTAATTGCCCTTCTAATTCGCCAATTTGTTCGGGAGTGTCTCCTAATTTTTCTTTATTTTCCCATAATTCTAACTCTTGTTGCTCAAGTTCTTTGAGTTGTTTTTCTAAATTATGACGATAAGCATCTCCAATGGAATCAGATGGTAAAGGAGAAGGAGAGTTAAAAGTATTAGAATCAAGAGCAAAAAAGTCAATTCCTCCATAGGAAAACTGATAGTAGCGATTCGGTAGACGAGTAAATTTTCCTGGTTGATAATATAGGGCTTTTCCTGTTTGGGTTTTAGCAGTATAATGCTGGTTTAAATGAGCTAAAAGCTTTGTTTGAGATGAGAATTGTTGGAGATAATCCAAAAAAGCTTTGGCATAAACTTCACCCTGGTTAGAACCCTCCCAGCCTAGATTTAATTCTACAGGAAGACCCATGAATAAACGCAAAGGGGCGCTGGCTTGAACTACTAAACTGGAGTAGAATGGTAAGTCGTAGTAGTCGTGATTGCCTAATACTGGTAAAAATGGCCACCGAAAAGTCATTTTATCGTAGCTAATTTGTTGGGGGTATTCTCCTCCCTTGAGTAATTCTCGATATGGTTGTATAAAATTTTTTTGATAATATTCCCTGGAACCTACCTGGTAAACTAGATCCCCTGTGTGTAAAATAAAACGACAGTCTTCTAGATTATTCAAGATTTTTTCTGCTATCTCTCGTTGAGGATGATGTTCAGAATGAGAACCTGCGCCACTATCTCCCATTACTATAAACGAGAAATTGGGATCTTCTCTTCTTTCGTCATCAATTACTAAGCTAGTTTGATCGATAGACTTTTGAATTATTAGAGGATGCTGCCAAGCTACACGCCCCTTCATTTTACTAATTTTGTCCACAACGGGTGGATCTGTGACAAACTTCATTATTTTTAACTTTTTTTGTCAAGAATTTTAAAATATTGTATCAAATTATCTATCTTATAATTATTTCTGAGGGTTAAACTGTTAACTTAGAGTAAATCTACTAATTGATCATTAGTATTTTCAATTATTTTTAAGTATTATAACTTATGGTTGATCAACGATCTTTTTCTAATTGTACTAGTCATAACTTTGAAATAGCTGCCCTGATTAAATTTCGCTCTTTAGCTATTTCTCTACCTCAAGCGTGCAAAGTCTATCGAGAAACTGGGGGAAATTCCGCTGTTTTATGTATTGATTTTCAAGCTTGTCCCACACAAATCAATCAAGCTAAAGCTACAGAAGATTTAATTGCTAATTCTGTGAAAAAACTAAATTTAGCTAGTTCGATAATTTTTAAACTTGGTAATAAAGTTATTGGTTGGACACAAATCAGCTATTCTCAATAATTATAACCCTAGAAAATATACTTATTCATTTTATGAGCGATTCTAATTCAGATAAAGATAAATTTCTTTACCCTTTTGGTAAATACAAAGGGGAATTTACTCCCGAAAATTTAGTTCTTAATGCGAATCTTCAAGAATTTGCTCAAAGAGTCTCTTTGATTTGTGGTTTAGAGGCTAATGGAAAAATTAAGCCTCTAGATGCTTATGATAAAATTAAAGAACTTTGGGAAACATTAAAAGAATCTAAAGAAAATATCTTGGGTCAAGATCAGGATTAATTGTTAGCACTATTAACTGATGTTACCGCCAAAGGTAACCCCATACTCAGACCCTCGCATCTTTATCCAAAGTTACTTGTGGATGAATCTTGAAGTCTTGAAGTCTTGAAGTCTTGAAGTTTTGAAGTAAGAAGTCTTAAAGTAAGAAGTTATGAGTTATAGCATTTCAAAGGACTCATGAGGTTGTACCTAACTCTCGGAGCCTCGGTGCCTCTCTTGCCTCATATCTTGCACTCCTAAAAAAGTACAGAAATTGGCCGACAAGGGAGAATCAATTTTTAAGCGTTTAGGATCAATTCTCTTACTTATTACTTGAAAACTTCAAAACTCATTACTTAACCACAACAAGTAACATTAGGTAAAGATGCAAGATCTGAGCTTGTCCCGTCCTCACCGAAATGTTAAAAACCTACCCGCTCTGAGATTACCTGCTCAAAATTGCCAGCCTTTACCAGTTAATGGTTTGGGGTCACAAATAACTTATGAAGTGGCGGAGAGCGCCTCCCAATAACTCAAGATTATTGACCAAAAAACAGCCTCTAAGGCGCTCTCCGCTTTCGCTGGCAATTTTGAGTAAGTTTATTGCACCCCACCAGCAAATGAGTGGAAAAGGTGCGAGTGATGTGAGTTACCTGCAAGATTAGTTAAGACGGCAATTTGTTGAAAGTAGAGCTATTCTAGATAGAGAAGCAAAAATGCCTTAAGAATACCGCAAGATCTAATTTGTTTACTCTACTTTCTGAATATAATATAGCGTAATCCTATCAACATCATGATTAATTTACCTAATTCTATAACTCTCTCTCGTCTGGTAGGAATACCCTTTATTCTCTATTTATTAGGGGATCCTACCACCGAAAAACGTCTAATTGCTTTAACTATTTTTGTAATTACTGCCGCAACTGATTGGTTAGATGGTTATTTAGCTCGTAAACTTGAACAAGTTACCGAATTAGGGAAATTTTTAGATCCCTTAGTGGATAAATTACTAGTAATTGCTCCTTTATTAGCTTTGATTCAGTTACAACAAATACCAGCTTGGGGAGTATTTTTAATAGTTGGTCGAGAAATTGCCATCGCCGGATGGCGAGTTAATCCTAATCTACAAAAAAGTGAAAACATTACTGGTGCAAATATTTGGGGTAAACTCAAGACAGTATCTCAAATTTTCGCTATTTCCTTATTAATTGCCCCACTATCTGCTGATTGGTATTACTCTCAACTAATTAGTTTTTGGTTAGCAGTATTTTTAACAATTTTATCTGGTTTTCTTTACTTTAAACAAGCGGTAGATACTCAAGGCTTAAGTTAGAGAAGATAGTGAAATTAATCATGAATATCGGAAAAACGGAAAAATTTTTAATTTTTAATTTTATTTCTTTCCCAATTGTTAGCTGTATATTAACTATTATTTTAGGACTGAAAATCGGCTTAATTTTTAGCTTGTTAATGCTAGTTATTTTCAATATTTTCTTCATATATCCCCGTTGGGGATTATGGTTATTTCTCATTTATCTTCCCTTTTCTGGTACAGTTACCTATAGCTTCGATTCTGTTTATCAACCTGTAGATGGCTATGTTAATTATGCTGATTTTTCTTTTGGTTTACACTTAATTAAAGATTGTTTTTATTTTCCTGCTTTAGCTTCTGTCCTTGTTAATAGTTCTTGTTTGAATCGCTTAAGAATAAAATATAAGTTGCTATTTTACGCGCTCACAGCCTTACTAATCACATGCCTAGCTTCTTTATTTTTCGTCAACTTTTTTGGGAAAATCAACTATCAATCTAGTAATAATTTATTTATTATAGGCATTTTAGGACTAAAATTATTTTTAGGATATATGCCTTTAATTATCTGTGGATATTATTTAATTCGTAATCATCAAGATTTACTGATTTTGAGCCGGGTTAATAGTATTATAGTAATAGTTTGTTGTCTACTTTGTTTAACTCAATATATTTTACTAGTAAATGGTGTTTGTGAAGGGAATATGAACTTACCAGAGCCAGCGGCTTCACGAGCAAGTTTACAAGCAAGATGTTTTGTAGGGGGGTCTTTACTATATAGACCTGAATGGGGATTAATTAGGTTACCAGGAACTTTTGTGGCACCTTGGCAATGGGGATGGTTTTTAATAGCTAATACTTTTTTGAGTTTCGGAAGTTATCTAATTGAACCTAAAGTAAGCTGGAAATTTATAGCAAAAATAAGTCTAGCTTTAATCTTTATAGCAACTCTAATTTCTGGTCAAAGAGTAGCTTTTTTATTATTTTTCCTATCTTTTATACTTTTATTCATAGTTAATAAACAATATCGCCAAAAAAATTTTTTAATCATGATCAGTGTGACTATCTTAACATTAATAATGGGTAATTCAGAGATTTGGGGAGAAAGTGTCAATAGTTTTATAGAAAGATGGCAATATGCACCACCTCACCAATTTATCTGGAAACAATTTCAATGGATAATCGAAGTAAAACCAGGATTATTGGGAAAAGGATTAGGTACTACAGCAAGTGCTTCACGTCACATAGGAGAAATTAAACTAGTAGAAATATTTCCACTAAAATTATGGTATGAAATAGGATGGCTCGGTTTACTAGTTTTTTTGGTAACAGTATCAATTATTTGTGGGATGACGCTAAAAGTTTATCTGTCACTAGAGAAACAATCATATCGCAATTTGGCAAAATCTCTATGGTTATTTATAGTCTTGATTAGTTATAACGTATGGTACTATCCTTTAGTAGTAGATCCAGTGGCTGTATACTACTGGTTTTTCATTGGAGTATTGTTAAAACTTCCAGAAATTGAAAAAAATTAGTAGAAATAAAATTTATGGAGATTCTCGCAGTTTTTCTCTCTGGCTTGATCGCAATCATTAGCCCCACAGGAATAATCACAGAAACACGAATAGAAAAGGCAATACGCGATCGCGCCGCCGCTTCAGAAACTATAGTAGTGCGTGTTGATAGTCAGCCTAATTATTCTTTATTACAAGGTAAAGCTGATAAAATAAGAATAGCTACTAGAGGTTTATATCCAATACCTGGGGCAAGAATAGAGGCATTAGAGATAGAAACGGGAGAAGTTGACGTTAAACTCTTGAGAAATCAACAATCTGCCTCTGTTGTCAATCCTATTATTCTAGAGCAACCTTTACAATTAGCTTTACGGGTAGTCCTTCTTGAAACTGACTTAAATCAAGCCTTAGAATCAGTAGAAATTCAATCTTATCTAGAAAATACTATCAGTCAAGCTAGTGGTGGCAGATTTCCTCCGAGGAATTATCGAGTTGATAGGATGGAGTTAAAGATGCTGAGGGAGGAGAGATTACAATTAAAGCTAAATCTACAATCAGAAAATTTAGCTACCACAAAAAACCCAGAAATAGTTATATTATTAGAATTTGGATTTAAAATTACCCAGGGGAGAAGTATAGAAATTATAGAACCAGTTGCCGAAATAAACGGCAGAAAAGTATCATATAGGTTGCTTGAAAATTTTTTAGAAAGAATTAATCAAGTTTTAGATTTAAGAACATGGGAATCCTTGGGAGTCACAGGGAGAATTTTGCAACTAGAAATAGTTGACGGAGAAATTAATCTAGCAGCTATAGTTAGTTTAGAGCAATCAAACGCGATCTATGTACAATAAAGTTAATTTATTTAACTGTTTAAGATGTTTAAGATTGGAGCAATAAATATTTATGCGTCGTAAACCTCAAAAAAAAGGCATTAATCTAGGCTTAGTAACCTTAGTTTCCGTAGCTTTACTTTCCCTAGGGGGAGGAGCTGCTTGGTGGGCTTATAAATCATTTACCACATCATCTTCTGGTAATCTCCCTGAGCCCCAGCCTCCTAGTATTTCTACCTCTCCTGAGATAATCGAATCAGAACCAGAAAACGAGCTTCTTCAAGTATATTGGCTAAATAATGAAAGTCCAGAGATATCTTTAGTTCCAGCATCAGTATCCTCAGAAGTTGATTCTGCCACTTCAGAAGAAGCTTTGAAGAACACGATGGAGATACTTTTAGCAGGCCCGGACCAGGACAAGTACGTAACTACTATACCACAAGAAACCAAGCTCTTGAATTTAAAAGTAGAAGCAGATGGTGTTCATGTGAATCTTTCTGAAGAATTTACCTTTGGTGGTGGAAGTGCTCAAATGACAGCACGTTTGGCCCAAATTATTTACACATCAACTGTTCTTAATCCCAATCAACCAGTTTGGATTGATATCGAAGGAGAACCTTTAGAGGTTTTGGGTGGAGAAGGATTAATAGTTAATCAGCCGATGACTCGCGCTGATTTTGAGCAAAACTTCAGTTTGGCAGAAAAGTAATTAGTATAAAATATTACTTAACTTGGTTTAACCCAAATTAGAATTTCACCATATTCTATTGGTTGACCATTTTCTGCAACAATTTCCATCACTTGTCCATCTATTTCTGATTCTATTTCATTCATCAGTTTCATTGCTTCAATTATACAAACAGTTTGACCCGAGGTAATGCGATCATTAACTTCTACATAACTAGGCTCTCCAGGAGCGGGAGCACGGTAAAAAGTACCAACCATGGGAGAAGTGATCGCTACCCAATTCTTCTCTGGTGGAGAATTACCTGTATTCTCTAGAGGATTAACAGGAATCGATAAAATAGGATCCCTTTCTAGAAGAGATTCCCCTGATTTTGTTTCTACTGATTTAGGGGATACATTTACATTGGCTTCTTGACGAACAGTTAATTCAAAATCTTCGCTTTTGAGATTGAGTTCCGTAATCTGAGTTTTAGCGATCGTCGTTAACAGTTCGCGCAATTTTTCGTAATCTATTGACACTACGCATATATCCTATATTGTTAATTAATTATTTAGTGAAGGGATGATTATCAAAAATTGACAATCAAGCCAGTATTTATGTTTCTAATTAGAGGGAATAGGGGCTATAGCTCTGTGATTGCTCTCAAACTATAGCACCTTACTAAACTTATTCTCTACCAAGATATTTATCATCACGAGTATCTATTTTAATACGCTCGCCTATGGAAATAAACAGGGGAACCATTACTTGGGCCCCAGTTTCCACAATAGCAGGTTTAGTACCACCCGTAGCCGTATCACCTTTGACACCAGGATCTGTATCAGTAACTTCTAAAATAACCGAAGTTGGTAATTCTACCTCTAATACTTGTCCGTTCCAAAACAGAACATTTACCTCCATTCCTTCCGTTATGTATTTCACTCGATCGCCAATTTGTTCTGAACCTAGAGAGGTTTCTTCAAAAGTTTCCATATCCATAAAAACGTATTGTTCAGCCTCTTTATAAGTATGCTGCATAGTACGCTTTTCTAGATTAGCTTGAGGAACTGTTTCCCCCGCTCGAAAAGTCTTCTCAACCACATTCCCTGTTTGCACATTTTTAAGCTTAGTGCGAACAAAAGCAGACCCTTTACCAGGCTTGACGTGGAGAAATTCCACTACTCGCCAAACAGAACCATCTATTTCAATGGTTACGCCACTACGAAAATCATTGCTAGAAATCATGTGAAATCATTTGTGCACAGACAAGTTTATATTTTACCTGATTTAGTACTCTTGCCCAAATATTTATATTAACTAAAACAAAAAACTTGCAGTTTCTTTCCCTGTTTCGGGTAAAATTCAAATGTTTACCAAATTATCAAAAAAACATGGCAACTAATCTGCATTTAGATTCTGCACAGTTAAATAAAATTATGGAAATCACTCGCTCTGTAGCTTGGGGGGCTAGTGATATTCTTCGTCAATACTATAAACAAGATATTCAAGAAAATCAAGAAAAAGGGAAAGATGGTCCTGTAACCAAGGCAGATTTAGCTTGTAATCATTATATTTTAGAAAATTTACAAAAATCTTTAAATGATCCTGATTTTGGCTATTTGAGTGAAGAAACTTATCAAGGCACAGAACCTCTAACAGAACCCTATGTATGGATTATTGACCCTCTTGATGGAACACGGGATTTTATAGACAAAACTGGAGAATATGCAGTTCATATTGCTCTAACTCACCAAGGCCGCCCTATTTTGTCTGTGGTTGCCATACCTGAAGCAGAAAAAATTTACTATGCTATCAAAGATGAGGGGACTTACGTAGAAACTAAAGATGGTAAAACTGAAAAGATTAAAGTTTCTTCGAGAAACCAAATTGACACATTATTTCTTGTAGTCAGCCGTACTCATAGAGATGATCGCTTTCAAAACTTAATTGACCAATTGCCTCTAAAAGGAAGGAACTACGTGGGAAGTGTAGGAAAAAAAATAGCCACCATCTTAGAACAACAATCGGATGTTTATATCTCTCTATCGGGAAAATCTGCCCCAAAAGACTGGGATTTCGCGGCGCCGGAGTTAATTCTCACGGAAGCAGGCGGACAAATGACTTATTTTGATGGTAAACCCTTAACTTATAACAAAGGTGATGTTAAACAATGGGGTGGAATCATGGCTAGTAATGGTCACTGTCATCAAGAATTGTGTGAAAAAGCCATCGCTCTTTTAGCTGAAATTGATGCTTAATCATTAAAGGTTTTCCCAACTCAAGCCCACGGGCTTCTAGCCCTGGGGGGAGGGGAAGTATTAAAACCCGTTTATTTAGAACTACTAGGAGGCAAAACAGCCAGAATAATTAAAGAATATACAGGAAAAGGAATAGCGAGCAAAAACCAAAATAGGGGGTCTCTCTTCTTGTTTATCGCCATATTACGACACCAAAAGGCCAACAACCCCGTAAATAAAAACAGCCCTGAGGCACCCGATGCTGCTCCTGTAATCATGCTACCTAGAATAGTGAGAATTATACCTCCTAAATAGGGAAGGGCTATGCAAGCGGCGATCGCTCTTCTGACTATTTTAGCTTGTTCAGCTTTGAAGGAACTAGGCTTGGCATTCTGATTGCGGGTAATGCTATTAATAACCGCAGGATAAACTTTTTCTTGCTTATATTGTGATTTTACAGGAGGAGGGGGACTTGGTTTACTAGCGGAAAAAGTCGGCTTAGGGGCGATTAAATCGGCATTTAAATCCCTTAACACGGCTTCTGTTGAATGGTAACGCTTATTTACTGCTGGTTCAACTAATTTATTGAGAATTGTCGTCAGTTTATGGCTAAGGGAGTTATCAGGAGGTAGATATTGCTGCCATACCCAGGTATTTTCTGCGCTACTAAATAAATCAAATGGATTAACATTAGTTAAAAGATGAAGACAAGTTACCCCAAGACTATAGAGATCGCTATTAAATTGTGTTTCTCCTCTGAGTTGTTCTGGTGCTGCATACTCAGCAGTTCCGATTATACCTGTAGTTTTGCTTCTACTCCCTTCATCAAGATATTTAGCTGCACCAAAATCAACTAAAACTAATTTATTATCTCTACTTCGTCGAATGATATTTTCTGGTTTGATATCCCGATGAATTACCTGTTTAGAGTGAATAAATTGTAAAATCTGGAGTAAATCAGCTAAAACCACGTAAATTTTTGCTTCATCGAATACACCATTATCTCTTAGTTCTTCTGCTAAATTTTTACCTTCTATATATTCTTGAACTAAATACTGTTTATCTTCATAATTAAAATACGATAGAAGTTCGGGTATTTGGGGATAATCGCCTAATTCATCCAGTCTATCGGCTTCTTGTTTAAATAATTGAGAGGCTCTTTCTAAATATTGACTTTCTTGACTACTAGGCGAAAATTGTTTAATTACACAATAAGGACGAGAGGGTTTACCTTCATCAACTGCTAAAAAAGTTGTGCCAAAACCTCCTTGACCGATAACTTCAAGTGCCCGGTAACGCTCTTGAAATAGCAATTTTGCTCCACATCTTTGACAGAAGTTGGCTGTTGCTGAGTTTTTAGAAAGGCACTCAGGTACAAGACATAAGCTCATAAGAATAATTAATTTACCGAATAAATTCTATTATAGTTTATTCCTTACAAGTTAAGCATAAAGAGAAGTTGTGATCGCCATTGAGGCAGTAAGGAAATCGGGTTTTTTTGTCGGCGATCGCCTAGAATATAAATAATAAAAACTATATAGGATAAAATTAAAACAGCTATTGATAGGGAAAAGATATGAGTAAACGTAATAATTTTGCCGGAGGCTTACTACTAGGTAGTGTGGTTGGAGGTTTAGTGGGGGCTTGTGTCGGAATAGTATTGGGGTCTCGCTCTTCTGATGATCTTGCCAAAGACAACAACCAATCTTCTGATGATTTGCCTATTTCTGATTATTCTAACCAATTAGAAACCGTTAATAACTCCTCTGTGAGTTTAGAGGCAAAAATAGCCGAATTAAATACCGCAATTGACGATATGCGCCACAAACTTAATCTGGTTCACAATATTGAAGAAACTGATACTCAATAGTTAGCTACTCTTGTTTGAGTTGATAATTAGGAAAAAAGATAAAACAAAGAAGAGTGATGGCTAAAATGGGAGTATTTCGGTGCATAAAGTAATTATTTGGGTGATATCTCACACTTAGAGTAGATTTTGCTTAAATATCACCAGAGTTTTTCTTGTCTTTCTTTAAAAATTGTCAAGGCTACAATATAACTAGCAAGAGATATTGATCAAGACAAAAGTTAATTAGAGGTGTCAATACTTCCTGAGAAAGGTTAACATAAGTTAATGATACTTAAAAAAAGTTTTTCTGGCTTTTCGGGATTGAAAATCCCTCGGCAAAAAACCAATGTAGTAAAAAGTCACCATGACCAATAAGGAGATAAAAAAGAGTGAACAAAAATAATAAAAAATGGCGGAACGCAGGGTTATATGCTCTCCTAGCAATAGTAGTCTTAGCCTTAGGGACAGCCTTTTTAGGGCAACCATCTCAGAGTCGAGAAACCTGGAAATATAGTAAGTTTGTTTCAGAAGTAGAAAGCAACAGAGTAGAAAGCGTTAAACTAACACCAGATCGCGGTCAAGCTTTAGTAACAGCTCTAGATGGAACACCAGTAGTTGTTAACTTACCTAACGATCCAGAATTATTAGATCTTTTGGTTAAAAACAATGTGGATATTTCAGTTATCCCCCCGAGTGACGATGGTTTCTGGTTCAGAGCTTTGAGTAGTCTTTTCTTCCCCATCTTATTATTAGTAGGGCTATTTTTACTCCTACGTCGCGCTCAAAGTGGTCCTGGGTCTCAAGCCATGAACTTTGGCAAATCCAAAGCCAGAGTACAAATGGAACCCCAAACACAAGTTACCTTCGGCGATGTAGCAGGAATTGAACAGGCTAAATTAGAACTAAATGAAGTAGTAGATTTCTTAAAAAATGCTGATCGCTTTACCGCAGTAGGTGCAAAAATACCTAAAGGAGTTTTATTAGTAGGACCTCCAGGAACAGGTAAAACTCTCTTAGCCCGCGCTGTAGCAGGAGAAGCTGGTGTACCATTTTTCTCAATCTCCGGTTCAGAATTTGTGGAGATGTTCGTAGGTGTAGGGGCATCACGAGTCAGAGATTTATTTGAACAAGCAAAAGCTAACGCTCCCTGTATCATCTTTATCGATGAGATTGATGCAGTAGGCCGTCAACGGGGCGCAGGTTTAGGCGGTGGTAACGATGAAAGAGAACAAACTCTTAACCAGTTACTCACAGAAATGGACGGTTTTGAAGGCAATACCGGAATCATCGTAATCGCAGCTACTAACCGCCCTGATGTTCTCGACGCAGCTTTACTCAGACCAGGTCGTTTTGACCGTCAAGTAGTAGTAGACCGTCCAGACTATGCAGGTCGTCAAGAAATTCTCAATGTTCATGCCCGAGGTAAAACTTTAGCCAAAGATATTGACTTAGATAAGATTGCCCGCAGGACTCCTGGGTTTACTGGTGCTGATTTGGCTAACCTCCTCAATGAAGCGGCTATTTTAGCGGCTCGTCGTAATTTAACAGAAATCTCCATGGATGAAGTTAATGATGCCATAGACCGCGTTTTAGCAGGTCCAGAGAAAAAAGAACGCATCATGAGTGAAAAACGCAAGGCAATTGTAGCTTATCATGAAGCAGGTCATGCTTTAGTAGGGGCTTTGCTACCAGATTATGATCCAGTACAAAAAGTGAGCATAATTCCCCGTGGTAATGCTGGTGGTTTGACTTGGTTTACACCTAGTGAAGAAAGGGTAGAGTCTGGTTTGTACTCTCGTTCTTATCTGCAAAACCAAATGGCTGTAGCTTTGGGTGGTCGTTTAGCTGAAGAAATCATCTTCGGAGAAGAAGAAGTAACCACAGGAGCTTCTAACGACTTACAACAAGTAGCTAACAGCGCTCGTCAAATGGTAACTCGTTTCGGGATGAGCGATCGCCTTGGTCCTGTAGCATTAGGAAGACAAAATGGTAATGTTTTCCTAGGACGTGATATCGCCTCTGATCGTGATTTTTCTGACGAAACTGCCGCAGCTATTGATGAAGAAGTTCGTATCTTAGTTGAACAGGCATATAGTCGCGCTAAAGATATCTTAGTTAGTAATCGTCACATTTTAGATCAAATAGCGCAACTACTTATCGAAAAAGAAACTGTAGATGCTGATGAGTTACAAGAGTTGTTAGCAAATAATGACCTGAAAATGGGTGTTATCGCTTAACTTTACTTATAGCAATAACTTAATTTAATATCTTTAGGGGAATGAGTTAATTCATTCTCTTTTTTTGTAGCATTAAATCTAGTATTGACTTAGATCTTTCACTCCTAAAAAAGTACAGAAATTGGCCAACAGGCGAGAATCAATTTTTAAGCGCGATCGCATTAATTCTATTACTTCAAAACTTCAAAACTTCAAAACTCATTATTCATCCACCACAAGTAACTTTGGATAAAGATGCAAGATCTGAGATAAACTTCAAACCTCTTGAGCAAAACTCGTAACACGAGTCACGGTAGGGTGTGAAGTGCGCGGAGCGCGTAACGCACCGAATTATATTAGAAGAAACAGGTAGTCAGGGTAGCGTGAACCGCAAAGGAGCGCGTAACGCACAAATTATCTTGTGAGTACGAGATAATCAACGGTGCGTTACACTTCGTTAACGCACCCTACAAATCTCCTTACTCATTACTCAACCACCACCAGTAAATGAGTCAGGGTAGGGTGTGAAGTGCGCGGAGCGCGTAACGCACCAAATTATCTTGTGATTACGAGATAATCAACGGTGCGTTACACTTCGTTAACGCACCCTACAAACTAACGCACTCTACAACCTACGATTTCAATCTCTATTTGGCTCATATCAAAGCACGCAAATACAAAATTACAGAAATTGGCCAACAGTCAAGGTAGGGTGCGTTAGCGCGGAGCGCGTAACGCACCGAATTATCTTGTGAGTACGAGATAATCAACTACAAATCAAGCGCCACCAGTATAAACTTCAAACCTCTTGAGCAAAGCTGGTAATACGAGTAAAGTGAAAAGGACCTGCAATTGAACCCCAGACCATTTCATCAGTTACTGGATCAAAACCTCTATCAAAACTAATAAGTTTTTCTTGGTCAATTTCAAAACTATTATCTAAATAAGTTTTTCTGCCTTTGCGTTCGACTATACAAGCCTTCCCTGGTTTAATAACACCTTTAAAACTTGAGCCATTCCATTCTATATCCATATCACAGCCATCAAGCTTCTCTAGTTGTTCAGCAGTTAGGGTTTTGAGTTTATCGCGATCGCGTGCTGCACCTATAAATTTTTCTTGGTCTTTAACCCGGTAATTTTCTAACTCGATGCGATCTTCGACTATTTTAAATTTTAAAACTCTTAAGCGATAGGGGGCATTCAGCATAAAATCATAGGCTTGTTCTAAAAACAAACTAGTTGCTGATAAAACACTTTCTGGTAAAGGGCGCATACATACGCGAATATGGGCAAAAAATGGGGGATTATCGTAAGCTTGCTGTTGATTACTAAAATCCGCCGCCATTAGACGTGCTAAAGTTTTTATTTGTTCAGATTGATTCATGATTTTAACCGAAATAATAAAAATTGTGTCACTTGTTCTTCTCTAAAGTTATCATCACTAACTAAAATTAGGCTGGGATCACCCGATGCTAAAACAGGACCCAAAGTCATACCCTCTAGGTTATCTAATTCGATATTTAGTTGGCTTAAATCTATCACTAATTTTTTCTGTATTGGTTGAATTCTACTTAAGTCGCCAGTTAACTTAGCTACACTATTTATATCAGTAGCATTAGCAATCACCAATTGAAAAATTTTAGCACCAAAACCAGATAAATCAAAAGTTCGTTCTAAACTCAAAAAATAACCTTCTTGAGGAAGTGCTAGTAATTCAGTTAAACCATTATCTAGAGTATCTGGATAAGGATTTGCTTCTAGAGAATAGAGATGTTCAGCCACTAAAATAGGAGGACCTACAGAATTTATCACATAGTGCATCATCCGAATTGGTGAATTTTTCTGAGGTTGTTGATTGTCATAATCTTGTAGCAAAGAGGACTCAGTAGCAGTAAATAGACGAAATGGGTCATCTGGAAGTAAACTATTAGGACTAAGAGACAAAGCTTCAAAGCCTTTGTTTTCAGCCATTCCTGTCGGTGGTTCTGTTGTATTGAGATAACGCTGCGGGATATTAAGACTACTTTTGAGTGTGCCATTCTCTAGTTCATATTCTTGAATAAAGGGAGCAATTTTACTGCTAGGAATACCTTCACTAGAGATATAAATACTTTCCCTGGGAGAAATAGCGATACCTTCGGGATCTATACTACCAGGAGGATAAGTTTCTTGTTGTTCATTTTTGAGGAGAGTTACTTTTTTGATAGTGGCATCGGTGATGGTGTCAGCGTCGATTTGAAGATTGATGGTGTAAAAACGAGCTGGTGCCAAATTACTGCGGTCATCAGAAATAGCCAGAAAATCTCCGGTTTGGCGATTATAAGCTAAACCCGAGAGACCACCTACTGTAGTCCCCTGCCATTCTTGTTTTGGGAGTTGATATTCTCCTAAAAATTCGAGAGAGATGGGTAAAAATAATCTGTCTTGGGCCATCACTCGTGGCGAAATTGCACAGCCACCTACTAAAATAGCCAATATCAAAGTAATTATTATTTGCATAAGGCGATCATTCAAATCAATAGTTTAATAATGTTTTCTTCTTATCGTTCTTGGTTACTCCCCATAGCTATTTGGCTATGGAGTACAGTAGTTCTAGCTCAGCCTCCTTCTCCTTTAGAGATTACCACACCTGATCCCTTACTTCCTAGTATCGACAGACCTTTAACTTCTTTTGAGAATTATCGCCTTGAAAAAGCAATTGAGGAATTAGATAAACAAGCCATGGCTGAATTAGCCGCAGGTAACCCAGAAGCAGCTTTTACTACTTGGTATCGTCTTCTAAGATTAGAAAGAGTTTTAGATCCCTTAAGAGAAATTAAAGCTTTGGGGAGAGTTGGCAGTATTGCTTGGGAAAATGAACGAGTTAATGATCTCAAAATAATTACGGCGCGTTTAGAAGTAATTGAACAAGAATTAAATAATTCTACTGATGTAGATTTAAGTTTTTTGCAAAGTTTAGGGGAAGCTTATCAACAAATACATAATTTACAAAGGGCGATTGTTGTTTATGAAGAATTATTAACCAAAGTACGTATTCTCAATGATACTCAACAAGAAAAAGAAGTTTTAACTATCTTAGGGAAATTATATATAGCCCGCTTTGATTATCTCAATGCTGCTACTATTTACGAAGACTTACTTAGTATAGCTCAAGCAGAATCTGATTTTTTACAAGAGGGAATTTATTTACAAAAATTAGCGGAAATATACAGCGAAGCGCTACAACCAGAAAATGCAATAGTAGTCAAAGAGCAACTGGTAACTACCTATGAAAACAATCAACAATTAGATGATTTGGCAATTCTAAAACTATCTCTCGGTTCAGATTATCAAGCTTTGAATCAAGTTGAAGATGCTAGTGCTAATTATCAAGCGGCTTATGATTTAGCTATCTCTCAAGAAAAATACGGTTTAGCCGCAGAAGCTAAGTTGAGAATTGCTAATCTATATTACAGTGTTTCTGCCTATGACCAAGCTTTGAGCGCCTATAGAGACCTTTTAGAAGTGTATCAAAATTCCTACGATTTATATGGTTCGATGAATGCCTACGATCAAATTGGTAAAATTTATACTCAACAGGAAAATTATCAACAAGCTTTAAAGGCTTTTCAAGCAGGATTAAATCTGGCTGAATCCTTGAATTATCAACAAGCTTATTTTAATGATCAAATCGCTAAAACACAAGAGAGATTAAATAACAATGACTAAATCAATAGCTTTCCTCGGATTAGGAGTCATGGGAGGTCCTATGAGTGCTAATCTTGCCCAAGCTGGCTATCAAGTAAAGGCTTGGAATCGTACCCCAAATCGTCCAGGAGTAACCGTTGCCTCCGAAGGTGGCGCCACAGTTGTTACCTCTTTAGAGTCTGCTGTAGGAGAGGCAGAAATTATTTTTTCTTGCCTCGGTGATGTGCCTGATGTGCAAGAAGTGTTATTAGGCGATCGCGGTGTGATTAATTTAGCTTCACCGGGAGCTATAGTGGTAGATATGACCACAATCGGGTCTGAAGCTGCTATTAACCTTGGTAAAGCTTTCCAAGAGCGAGGATTCGGTTTTCTTGATGCCCCAGTCTCAGGGGGTGATATTGGTGCTATCAACGGAACTCTTACTATTATGGTAGGAGGTGATCAGGAGCATTTTGATAAATGTTATCCCCTGTTTACAGTTATGGGTAAAAATATACATCATTGTGGTCCAATTGGTAGTGGTCAAGCTGTTAAGATGTGTAATCAGGTCCTCGCCGCTGTACATACGGTGGCTTTGTGTGAAGCCTTAGAACTCGCTAATCAACAAAATATTGACCCTAATTTAATTGTAGAAGTTTGTAGTACTGGTGCCGCTGGGTCTTGGGCACTAAGTAATCTAGGTCCGAAAATTATCGCTTCAGATTTTAACCCGGGATTTATGATTAAGCATATACTTAAGGATCTACGTCTGGTTAAAGATAGTTTTGATTCTCAGGAAAAAAGTTTCCCTGGGGTAGATTTAGCTGAAAGTTTATTTAAATTGGCCGCAACTTTTGATGAGGGCAAAGGCGCTGAACAGGGTACTCAGGCTATGTTTCGCTCTTATAAACAAAAATCACCTGATGTATAGCAGTTCCCATTCTTGTGAGGTACAAAGGTTATCCTTTTGAGGCAGGAGGCACCTCAGATCTTGCATCTTTATCACTCATTTACTGGTGAGGGTTGAGTAATCAGTAATGAGTTTTGAAGTTTTGAAGTAAAAGAATTAATGCGATCGCGCTTAAAAATTGATTCTCCCCTGTTGGCCTATTCCGTACTTTTGCACTTGCGGGCAAGATATGAGTCTCCGAATCACCGCTCATAAAAAAAGGTAGTTGCATATTTAGTTAAGTGGTTAAGATTCAGTCGAGATAGGGATTTTAAAATGTGCAACGGGAGAGTTTGGTGCGTTACGGCAATTAATTACATCATGCTGAATTCCAAAGTGTTATTTATGCTAATACGCACCCTACAAACTATAATCTTTTGAAAAAAAGTAGGGGCGCAAGGCTTGCGCCCTCATTTATCTTACTTTTTCACCCGTATCCTATGTAATTTAACATAGGAAAAGCGATCGCCCCAGGCGCAAAAACTTTTCCAATCTCCCACTTTATTATTCGTCCACAATTACTTCATGTATTTTTGCTATAATCGGATTGTTAGTAACTTTTTTCCAACTGTTTAACAAGATTATTTGTGTAAAAAAATGATCGTTATTTATTTTGAAATCTCTTAACTAAAATAGCGATCGCACTTCATCAACTTAAACTAATTGTTTATAAACAGAACCATTGTATCTTCGTAGCTTATCTATCAGGGAACAACAATTAGGAGAAAATCATCCCGATACCGCATCCAGTCTTAATAACTTAGCATGGTTATATAATTCTCAAGGACGTTACAGTGAAGCAGAACCATTGTATCTTCGTAGCTTATCTATCAGGGAACAACAATTAGGAGAAAATCATCCCGATACCGCATCCAGTCTTAATAACTTAGCATGGTTATATAATTCTCAAGGACGTTACAGTGAAGCAGAACCATTGTATCTTCGTAGCTTATCTATCAGGGAACAACAATTAGGAGAAAATCATCCCGATACCGCATCCAGTCTTAATAATTTAGCAGGGTTATATTCTTCTCAAGGACGTTACAGTGAAGCAGAACCTTTGTTTCTTCGTAGCTTATCTATATGGGAACAACAATTAGGAAAAAATCATCCCGATACCGCATCCAGTCTTAATAATTTAGCAGGGTTATATTCTTCTCAAGGACGTTACAGTGAAGCAGAACCTTTGTTTCTTCGTAGCTTATCTATATGGGAACAACAATTAGGAAAAAATCATCCCGATACCGCATCCAGTCTTAATAACTTAGCAAATTTATATAAATCTCAAGGACGTTACAGTGAAGCAGAACCTTTGTTTCTTCGTAGCTTATCTATCAGGGAACAACAATTAGGAGAAAATCATCCCTCTACCGCAACCAGTCTTAATAACTTAGCATGGTTATATAATTCTCAAGGACGTTACAGTGAAGCAGAACCATTGTATCTTCGTAGCTTATCTATCAGGGAACAACAATTAGGAGAAAATCATCCCTCTACCGCAACCAGTCTTAATAACTTAGCATGGTTATATAATTCTCAAGGACGTTACAGTGAAGCAGAACCATTGTATCTTCGTAGCTTATCTATCAGGGAACAACAATTAGGAGAAAATCATCCCTCTACCGCAACCAGTCTTAATAACTTAGCATGGTTATATAATTCTCAAGGACGTTACAGTGAAGCAGAACCATTGTATCTTCGTAGTTTATCTATCAGGGAACAACAATTAGGAGAAAATCATCCCGATACTGCAACCAGTCTTAATAACTTAGCATGGTTATATTATTCTCAAGGACGTTACAGTGAAGCAGAACCATTGTATCTTCGTAGCTTATCTATCAGGGAACAACAATTAGGAGAAAATCATCCCGATACCTTAACTGTGAAATTAAATCTAAAAGTGTTGCAAATGCAAAAACGATTAGAGTGCAATCAAGAAACATTAATTAGTATTTTACAATCAATGGCACAAGCGAATAATATTCCGCAGTTAAATACAGAAATAGCATTACAGTTGTTAGAAATTATGGAGAGTCAACCACAGTTAATTGAGGAGTTACAAAAACTATTGTAGGTTAAGATTCAATCTGAATAGGGATTTTAAAATGTGCAACGGGAGAGTTTGGTGCGTTACGGCAATTAATTACATCATGCTGAATTCCAAAGTTTTATGTATGCTAATACGCACCCTACAATCTTTTCAAAAAAAGTAGGGGCGCTCATACTTGCGCCCTCATTTATCTTACTTTTTCACCCGTACTATGTAATTTAACATAAGAAAAGCGATCGCTCATATTTTTGTTAAAATTTCCTTGGCTATCGCAACGCCTTTTTAAATTTTTTGTACCCAAGAAATATCATTGGTAATAAACTAATAGTTGCAGTAGGTTCAGGAATAGAAGTAGCTCTAAATTCAATTAAAGTACCAAATAATAAATCACCATCAGCATTAAAAATCTGGTCTAAAGAATCAATTCCATCTGGTCTTACTTCCACCTGAGAAATTACTCGACCTCCAGGAAAACTTGTGGGACATCCTTGAGGAGCATTATTTCCAGTATATCCAAAGGGTTGCCAATTAAGAAGTATATCGCAGGTGCTGGTTTCTACATTATTTAAATCAATAACCTGTTGAGATGGGGGTTGATTACAAGTTCCTAATACTTCATTTTCATCTATAAAAGAACTAATACTTAACTCAATACTTTGATTCCCCTCGTCAAATCCATAATAACGCACACGAAAGGGGTTCCCCCCAGTAGTTTGTTCTAAATAAACCGCTTCTTGATCTCTAGGATTCCCCGTTGCTGTTACTGAACAATTAGACATATTAATTAGGGGAACACTTCCATTACTAGCTACCTGTTCACTATTATCAAAGATTCCTGTAAATAATTCTACTACTTCTTGCAATTGTTCAGAAATAGGTGGTTCTGTTGCTGCTTGACTTTCTGAACCCCAGAAAATAATTGAGAATAAAGCAAAACTGCTAATTTTAATAAATTTATTCATATTGGACTTTGGTAACACAATTCTTTCAAAGATTTTAACAAATAACTGTTATACTTCAAGGGATGACAACAAGGTTGTCCTCATATCTTGCCCCAGTACTTATGTACTAAATTAACCCCCTTCGGGCGAGGCAGGAGGCAGGAGGCAGGAGGCAGGAGGGAAGATTTTTAGTTAAATTAAAGTAAAGCCTTTGTGCCTCGCCCAATCGGGTTGAAGTCCCCCACCAAATCGAAGACTTTGGTGGTCTGCGGTTAGATATGGGTTAATACTAAATCCGGTTTTCAAAACCCATTTTTAAAATTCAGCAAAAATGGCTTGAACTCCTCTTGCCTGTTGCCTCTTGCCTGTTGCCTTACCTCACAAATAAGTATGTTTTCACCAACAGGATATGGTATAAAATCCCCATCTATACCAACCTCCAGCAAAGCTGCCTTTCAACTCCTGCCTCC
>NZ_JALKVM010000370.1:0-1130 GCF_057440575.1 Johannesbaptistia floridana | reverse complement strand
CGACCGAGCAGAGGCCTTATCAGGGTTAGCCCCCCATTTCCCTGAATTGTTACCCGATGCCTTAGAAGCCGCCCGAGGCATTGGAGATGAAGACGACCGAGCAGAGGCCTTATCAGGGTTAGCCCCCCATTTCCCTGAATTGTTACCCTCCGCATTAGAAGCCGCCCGAGGCATTGGGTCTGAATCCGTCCGAGCTGGGGCCTTATCAGGGTTAGCGCCCCATTTACCTCGTGAATTGTTACCCTCCGCATTAGAAGCCGCCCGAGGTATTGGAGATGAATCCTCCCGAGCTTGGGCCTTATCAGGGTTAGCCCCCCATTTACCTCGTGAATTGTTACCGGTCGCCTTAGAAGCGGCCCGAGGCATTGGAAAAGAATACTCCCGAGTTTCGGCCTTATCAGGGTTAGCCCCCCATTTCCCCCCTGAATTGTTACCGGTCGCCTTAGAAGCCGCCCGAGGCATTGGAAAAGAATACTACCGAGCTAGGGCCTTATCTGGGTTAGCCCCCCATTTCCCTGAATTGTTACCAGAAGCATTAGACGCCGCCCGAGGCATTGGAAATGAAGAATACCGAGCTTGGGCCTTATCAGGGTTAGCCCCCCATTTACCTCCAGAATTGTTACCCGAGGCATTAGACGCCGCCCGAGGCATTGGAAATGAAAAGTACCGAGCTTGGGCCTTATCAGGGTTAGCCCCCCATTTCCCCCCTGAATTGTTACTCTCCGCATTAGAAGCCGCCCGAGGTCTTGGGTCTGAATACTACCGAGCTAGGGCCTTATCTGGGTTAGTTGTTAGATGTACTTCTCTACCTGTTGAGATATCATTATTCACAAAAATGCTTCATACTCTGGCTAGTCTTAATCGCTCTCATTTTTTAGAAAATATCTCTCCATTAGCTCCTTTAATTATCAAATTTGGAGGAATTGAAGCCTTAAGAGCCGTAAAAACAGCTATTGATGATGTTTGTCGCTGGTGGAAATAAGAAATATGAAGTAACTTTGTCCAACGTCTCGGGTTGGTTGATGCTACAATAAATATATACTAGTCTCTCAGGGAGGTAAAATTGAGTTACTACCGTAATCAAGCCCCGCCTTTACCAAGTAACTTTGTCCAACGTCCATTGGTCAGGG
>NZ_JALKVM010000369.1:0-6467 GCF_057440575.1 Johannesbaptistia floridana | reverse complement strand
CTAAGGCGCTCTCCGCTTTCGCTGGCAATTTTGAGTAAGTTTATTGCACCCCTACGGCTTGCGCCCTCATTTATTATGCTCTAAATACATTTTGACAACCGAATTTAGTATAAAAAGGTTTTTGGCTGCATCATGAAAGAAGGCGTGAATGGGTGAATAGAGAAATGTTTGTAGTTAAAAGAGCTCTTTAGGTTAAAATAAAAACATAAATTTTCATAGGAAAGCAAATGATTATTTGTCCAGAGTGTAATCATACCAATCCAGAAAGCGCTCAAATGTGTGAAGCTTGTTTTACTCCTCTACCAAGTATGAGTAAATGTCCACAATGTGGAGAATCAGTACAAACAGATGCGGCCTTTTGCGGTAGCTGTGGTTATGATTTGCGGCAAGCCAATCAAGACAGTAATCAAGACAGTGAAGATGATGAAGATATGATAGGTGAAACCATGGTGATTAACCCTTCATCTCCCCTAGAAGCAATAAATCTCTCAGAGGAAGAGGAAGAGTTGACTTGTGTAGTCAGCGGAATTATACCAAAAACTCCTAAAGAATCATCAGAAAAAACTCCGCCTTCTTTAGATTTAGAAGATTTAGAAGAGGATAACGAAGAAACATGTCTTATTCCAGTAGGAGAAGACTTAACCAAAATACAAACAGATAGGAAAAAGTCGCTATGGCACGTACAAACAAATCAAAAGCTAGAACTACCCAGTGATTTAACTGTAATTCATATAGGGAGAGCAAATGATGAAATACCACCAGACATAGATATGTCTTCATTTCCTGATTCGGATATAGTCTCCAGAGTTCATGCAAATATTCACGTAGAAGAAGATGGTAGCTACTATTTAGAAGATATGGGAAGCGCCAACGGAACTTATGTCAACGGGAAACGCCTTCAAAAAGGAAATCGTCATCGTCTCAAAAGAGGAGATCGCTTCTCCCTCGGGAAAAAAGACAAAGTGAGTTTTATCTTCTCTTAAGAGATATAGATTGTGCTAGTTTTTACTAAAAAAATCACCAAAGCTGAAACAACAACTATTAGCTTAACTGTATATTTAACAGCCGAAGCACGTCTAAAAAGTCAGCAACGCCTAGAAATACCCAATGGGGAACCTATTTATCTGCGTTTACCTAGAGGTACAATACTTCAGGAAGGAGATTTACTAATCTCAGAAAATCATCAGCAGGTGATCGCGATCGCCGCTCAACCAGAACCAGTAATGACCGCTAAATCTCAAAATCAGCTTGATTTACTCAAAGCGGCCTATCATCTAGGTAATCGCCATGTCCCTCTCCAAATTAGTTCTACTTATCTCCGATTTTCTCCCGATTCCATTCTCGCTAATTTACTAATATCCCTAGGATTAGAAGTAGAATTAGAAGAATGCCCCTTTTATCCAGAAATTGGGGCCTATAAACACAATCATTAACGATGTCATTAAAGATGTCAATTAATTCTTCTTCTTTCCTACACTTACTACAACTAGCTAGTCCAACTATCCCGATTGGCGCCTACAGCTACTCCGAAGGTATAGAAAATCTCGTAGAAAATAAGATCATTACTACTCAACAACACTTACAAAGCTGGCTAACACAAGAACTTACCTATGGCTCAATTCGTATCGAAAGCACCATAATGTTAAGGGGTTACCGTAGTTTAATGGAAGGGAAAATAACCGATTTAATCTACTGGAATAACTGGTTAAGCGCTGCTAAAGAAACATCAGAATTAAGACAACAAAGCTGGCAAATGGGTCAAAGTTTATTTTCTTTACTAATTAATCTCAATATTAATCATCCTTCTTTACCAGCTAAGGAGATGATTCAAGAAGCAATAACTGGTCATTGTAACTATGGAATTGCCTTTGCTATTGGCGCCGCTTACTGGCAATTACCGGAATCAGAACTATTATTAAGTTACTTACATAGCTGGGCAACTAATTTAATTACTGCGGGAGTTAAACTAATTCCTCTAGGACAAACCCAAGGTCAACAAATACTAGCAAGTTTATCTAATATTATCATCAATACTCATACTAATCTTTTGAAACTCCAAGATGAAGAACTATTTACCAGTAACTGGGGTTTAACATTAGCTAGTATGAATCATCAAAACCAATATACTCGTTTATTTCGTAGTTGAAAACAGGAAAATACTTCCCTTATTTATTAATGCTTGTTAAATTAACTTTTTTTCTTACTGCTTGTCTATCTTTGAATATTAATTTAGCATCTGCTAATGAACTAGATTTAGACCAAGAAATTATCGATAACAGTCCAGTTTTCCAGCGTTGGCTTCAAGAAATACCTAATGTTCTTGAAGATATTAAAAATGAGCCTAGATTCTCCACTCGCTTTCGCTTGGGCTACAATCAATACACATCTGGTGAGGATAGTGTAGGGTGGTTAATTGGGGTTGAAGATTTATGGATTGGAGAAACTCCCTTGAGTTTTAATGCTCTTTACCAAGGCTCTTTTTCTGGAAACAGAACTACTTTAGCTACTCAGTTTCAATATTATCTCTTACCTCTGGGTAATTTTATCAATGTAGCCCCTGTTGTAGGGTATCGTTATCTGCAATCTGAAGACTATTCCACCAATGGTGTTAATCTTGGGGCAAGATTGGTGTTAGCTTTGTCAGCTACAGGCGCCTCTGATATTTTTATCCAGCAAAGTTTCATCTTACCTTTCCAAGGGCAACAAGTAGGTATTACTACCTTTTCTTTTGGTTATTCTCTATCTCCTCACCTTAGACTTTCTACAGATATTGAATTAGAAAACTCTGTTGCTGCTAAAGATACTCGTCTTGCTGTTTTGTTAGAAATTACTCGTTAAAGCTTAGGCAAGGCAGACGACAGAAGGAAAAATATATAACCAATCAACTGTTCAGTTTTTAAACTAATCTAAGATTGCCTAATCCAGGTGAGTAGATGAGTAGAATTATCATAGCTATAATTTTCTCTAATAGAGAGTCCATAACTACTAAATAAGTCTAATTCTGCCGTAGAAAGAGGCCAAGGGGGGCCAGGTGGTGGAGTTTCGGTGGGTCTTACTTGAGTAATAACTAATAAAATACCTCCTGGCCCTACTAAATCGCAGATAATAGAAATAACTTGAGGACGCACATAAATCGGTAAAGATTGAACAGTGCGAGAAGATAAAACTAAATCAAATTTCTGCCGCCACTGGAAATCCAAATTAAATAAGTCTGCTACTAGATAATTAACAGTAGAATTAGGAAATCGCCTCTGGCACCAAGCAATAGCAGTAGAAGAAATATCAAAGGCGGTAACATCAAAACCTTTGGCAGCAAGAGCTTCAGCATCATCTCCTAAGCCACAACCGATAACTAATGCTTGCTTATTTTCTTTGGTTACAGTAAATTTTTTGAGCCACTCTAATAGGTGAGGATTGGCTTGTAATTTTGCCCAGGGGACTTCTTCAGGATTCCCGGCAGCTTGGGCATAGAGTTTTTCAAACCAATCGGCAGGTTGATTTTCAGCTAAAGCTTCTTGGACTAATTGATTAATTGTTGGTTTTTGATTCTGATTTTCAGTCATTTTTAGTAATATGAAAGTAAGGATTGATTAAATAGACACGTCCTAGACTCAGATCTTGCATCTTTACCTAATGTTACTGGTTGGAGTTGAGTAATGAGTAATAAGTAATAAGTAATGAGCGTTGTAGTGTTAACAATATTTATATTTACAGATCCCCCCAACCCCCCTTAACAAAGGGGGGCTTTTCATGATAACTGTAAACATCTATTTGCGAGCTTGCTATAAGTAATGAGTAAGAAGTCTTGAAGTTTTGAAGTTTTGAAGTAATGAGTTAAAGAATTAATGCTCAACGCTTAAAAATTGATTCTCCCTTGTTGGCCTATTTAGTACTTTTGTATTTGCGTGCTTTGATCTAAGCTAGGGCAAAAAGTAAACTTTATGCCCAATTTTATGTAAAAATAATAAGAAACTCAAAAAAATCACGATGAGTAAAAAAGATAATAGTATATTAGCAGGAATAGTCATAGGAAGTGCAGTAGGAACTGCTGTGGGTTTATTGTTTACTTCTCGTCAAGGTAAAAAAACTAGAGTAATAGTTAAAAAATCTTTGAATGCCTTACCAGAATTAGCAGCAGATTTTTCCAGCACAACTCAAAAACGTACCCAAAACTGGTCAAATCAAGCTTATCAAAAATGGGATAGAGTGCGAAATAAGTTGCAAATCGCCATCGCCGCAGGTGTAGAAGCTGCATCTAGAGAAAAAGCTGCCGATACATCACCATTTTCCCAAGATAGTCAAAAAGATAATTAAATATAATCGCTGTGAGTGAACCTTTGTTTTGGCTAGGCTTATCCCTTTGTTTAGTCTCAGTCAGTTTAACTGCATTGTTATTTGTTGCGGTACCCACTATGGTAGAATTAGCCAGAGCGGCTAGGAGTGCCGAAAAACTATTTGATACCCTTCGACAAGAATTACCAAGTACTTTAAATGCCATTCGCCTCACAGGTTCAGAAATTGGTGAACTAACAGAAGAAATTAATACTAGTGTTAAGAGTGCTAATGAGGTTGCTAAACAAGTTGACCAAAGTATTAGTTATGCAAATCAACAAATTAAGGAAGCTAAGTCCAATAGTCGTAGTTTCGTGGCGGGAATCAAAGCGGCCTGGAAAACTTGGAATAGTTAGCTTTTGAGCCTATTCTTGCCTGGATAAGTCAAAGAAATTTTTAAAATTTAACCCCTAAATCTGTTTCTTATCTTAAAATAAAGTAAATAAGTGTAAAGAAATTGAACTTTTTGTTAAGTTTTTAAAATCGCAAGACTATGAAACAACATTTGAACCGCAAAATTATTAATATCGTGATAGCCGGAATCGTTATGCTATCTTGTTGGGGAATCGCACCAAACGCCTGGGCTTTTGATAATCCTGAATTGTTACCAGATAAACAAACACCTATTATAGATTTAGCTAATTATTTACCCTCCGCACAAGAAGAATCAATAATTAGAGATATCGAAAATTTTGAAACTCAGACTGGATGGAAACTGAGAATATTAACACAATACGATCGCACCCCCGGAAGAGCAGTTAAGCAATTCTGGGGATTAGATGATCGCAGTGTGTTATTAGTAGCAGACGGCAGAGGCGGTAATCTACTCGCTTTTAATGTGGGTCGAGATATTTACCCCCTACTACCACGGACCTTTTGGGTAGAATTACAAACTCGCTTCGGTAATCTATATTTTGTGAGAGAAAACGGGGAAAACAATGCGATCGCCGAATCAATATCCACAGTACAAACTTGTTTACTAAAAGGTGGTTGTAACGTTGTACCAGGGTTGCCTCAAGAACAATGGATTCTAACTCTCATCACTTCCGTTGTCGGTGGAATCATCCTGGGAATAGCTGTTACACCTCGTAAACCCGACCAAATCCTCGCTTGGCAATGGGGTTTAATTATCTCTCCTCTTTGGGGAATTCTCTTTGTTGCTTTTGGTATTGGCCCTGTTATCACTAGAACTACAGAATGGCTTCCTCTATTTCGTAACGTCTTAGGATTTGTTTTGGGAGCTTTAGTTGCCTATTTATCTCCTGCCTTTAATCGCTCTAGCGCTCCAGAATTATAATATATCTAGAACACTGGTATACAAGAAGAGTAGGGTAAAATGATAGTGTTACTCTACTCTTAAGTTTTCTCAACTAATTGTTGTTTCAAAACTTATGTAACTCTAAAACAAATTGGGGTAAGACATTTTCTCCTGATAGGGTTGTCGGTAATGAAATAATTTCTACGGGTTGATTTTGACGATAGATTTCTACTTGTTGATTTTGAAGGTTAATTAACCACCCTAACCGTAAACCGCCATTAAGATATTCTTGCATTTTCTCTTGGAGAAGCTCTAAAGAATCGCTACGGGAGCGCAATTCTATGACAAAATCAGGACATAAGGGGGCAAATTTTTCCTGTTCTTCTGGAGTCAAGGCTTCCCAACGTTGATTAGCAATCCAAGCCACATCAGGGGAACGTTTTCCCCCATTGGGTAAAATAAAAACTGTAGAAGAACTAAAGACCTTTCCTAGTCTGGTTTGACGATTCCATAACCAGACCTCACCGTTTAAATCCGATTCTCGATTGCCACTAATGGCGCCGACAGGAGGCATAATTATTAATTCCCCTTTAGCCGTTTGTTCGAGCTTCCAATTCTCATTAATTTGGCAGAGTTGATAAAACTGTTCATCACTTAACCCCACATTTTTGATATTTAAAATAACCCCTTCAAAAGTCATCATTTTTCTTTCTTACAAATTAACTGTGACGGATAATTAGTTACTACAATTATACTAAAATAATTTGAGACTTTAGCAGCTAAAATTAAAATGAGCGATCGCCTCAACTCAGCTCTTGCATCTTTACCCAAAGTTACTGGTTGGAGTTGAGTTTTGAAGTAATGAGTTAAAGAATTA